>NZ_JBWKYF010000065.1:0-39270 GCF_059423605.1 Variovorax sp. GW460-12-1-14-LB1 | reverse complement strand
GCGCTGGGGCAGGGCGTTGGAAGTCATCGGGGCGGGCGGAGTCAGCCCGCTATTGTCGCGGCGCTTGCATCCGCAGTTGGCGCGCCGCTTCTTCCGCCCGTGCGTCGTCCACTTCGCGCAGCACGTTGCTGAGGTCGACCGGGCCGGTCTCGCGCACGAAGGTGCCCGTGAGCTCGGTCTCGGGCCGCAGCAGGCCGCGCTCGTAGAACTGCCAGATCTCGTCGCCGTAGTGCGTCTGCAGCAGCGCGGGCGCGTACTGCCCGAAGAAGTTGCGCAGGTTCTCCACGTCGCGCAGCAGCATGCGCTTGGCGTGGTTGTTGCCGGCCGCGTCCACGGCCTGCGGCAGGTCGATGATCACCGGGCCGTCTTCGGCCAGCAGCACGTTGAACTCCGACAGGTCGCCGTGCACGATGCCCGCGCAGAGCATGCGCATCACTTCCTTGAGCAGGCTCGCGTGGTGGCGCAGCGCGTCGTCGGGCGAGAAGGCCACGTCGTTCAGGCGCGGGGCGGCGTCGCCGTTCGCGTCGGTCACCAGGTCCATGAGCAGCACGCCTTCGAGGAAGTTGTGCGGCGTGGGCACGCGCACGCCCGCCGCGGCCAGGCGGTAGAGCGCATCGACCTCGGCGCTTTGCCAGATGGCCTCGGTCACCTTGCGGCCGAAGCGCGTGCCCTTGGCCATGGCGCGCGCCTCGCGGGTGTTCTTCACGCGCCGGTTCTCGGTGTAGTCGACGGCCTGGCGGAAGCTGCGCTTGTCGGCTTCCTTGTAGATCTTGGCGCAGCGCGTTTCTTCGCCGCAGCGCACGACGTAGACCATGGCTTCCTTGCCGCTCATGAGCTGGCGCACGACGCTGTCGATCAGCCCTTCGTCGACGAGGGATTGCAGTCTGGGGGGTGTCTTCATGCGCGCGCCTCCGGCACAGCCAGGGGGCGGGTCGAGAGGAAGGCCCTCAGGCTTTCCGTGCCGATCTGGTAGGCGCCATCATGCCTGTGCGGGGCAAAGCCCAGCTGGCGGTTGATGGCGAGCATGGGCGCATTGACCTCCGCGTTCTGCGTGACGGCGATCGCCACCTCGGGATGCCGCTCGCGCACGAGCTGCAACATGATCGCCTTCACGCCCTTGGCCAGTCCCTTGCCGCGCCAATGGCGGGCAACCCCGGTGAGACGCTGGAACATGCGGTCGGGGTACAGCTGGTTCCAGCTGGCGTCGCACACGGCGGCCACCTCGTCGTTGGCATCGCGCAGCAGCACGAGAAAGTGCTCGCCGCCGCGCCGGTCGATTTCGGCGTACCAGGCGTGGAAGCCTTCCAGCTCGAAGCGCAGGGGCGCGCGTTCCAGCGCGCTGGTGGGCGCGTCTTCGAGCAGCGCGGACAGCGGCGCCATCAGCGTGGCCAGCCGATCGAAGGGCACGCGGCCCGCGTGGATCTCCAGGCGCAGCCCGTGCGTGGGCGCGAGGGCGTCGGCGCGCCAGCGTGCGAGCGCCGCCCAGTCGAGGCTGTCGAAGGCCATGCGGTTCTCGATGCTGCGGTGCTTTTCGGTCGCACCGATGGCCGCGAGGAACGCCCGGCCTTCCGGCAAGTGGGCCTTGAAGGTCGCGGTGGTGGGGGCGCGCGTCTCCATCAGCGCCAGAAGCCGGTGCAGCAAGGTGCTGGCCACGCCCTGGCGTTGGTGCGATCGCAGCACGCCGCCCCACACGTCGATGAAAGGCGCGAAGGTCGCATAGTCGGGCGAGCCTTCGCGGCGCACGCCCATGTTGAGGCTGCCGACGATGCGCCCCTGTGCGTCCCGCGCGAAGGCGCGGTGCACCACGTGCAGCGGCGTGTGCTGGCGCACGTCCTGCTGGGTGTGGGCGTCATCGGGCTGCGGCTCGCCCGGAAAGTCTTCGTCGTGGCGCTGGCGCCAGTAGGCCAGCGCCTGCGCCCATTCTTCAGCGGACGCCCGCTGCGGATCGAAAGAAGAAGTCGTGAACTGCCGCGCATCGGCGGCACGGGTTTCAAGCATGGTGAGCCTTGATTCGAAAAGGGAACGGACCGCGCGCGGCACTCGTGTGCCGGCGTGGCGTTGTCTGAATCGGCGGCGTGTCGCGGCAGGACACCGCGAGGGTCGAACGGGCTGGCTGGTGGTGCCTTCAGCGGCACCGGGTGCGCGGGGAGCGCTTCAGCAGCAGTTCGGATGCGACCCGACGAACCGTACGTGGGAGGGAGAGTGAATAGCAGTGTCTTCCATCGCGCACCTCCAGTCCGGTTTGTTGATCGAGGCGTCGAATGTAGCGAGGTTCGCGCGGTCTGTGAAGTGCAAGGCGCCTGCGGCAGAATCCAAAAACCAACAGGGAGATGCCATGAATCCGAAGAAGATCTTCGACGCGGCGGGCGAAGCCGATGTCGACACGGTGCGCGCCTGCATCGCGGCCGGGGCCGACCTGGCCGCCGTGAACAAGCAGGGCTTCACCGCATTGCAATGTGCCGCGGCGGGTACGAACGAAGCCGAGCTCGTACCGATCCTCGCCGTGCTGCAACTGCTGCTCGAGGCCGGCAGCCCGCTCGAATACACCGGCACCGGCGGCCGCACCGCGCTGTACCTCGCGGCCGAGTTCTCGCCGACCACAGAGCCGGTGCAACTGCTCATCGACGCGGGCGCGAACCCCGACGTGCGCGACAGCCACGGCAACCACATCACGGAGAACGCGATGGAGGAAGAGGTCGCGCAGCTGCTGTCGCGCATCACCGGCCACGCGCTGCCCGAGCCGCCGCCGCCCGAGCCCGACCCGGTGAAGATGAGCGCCGCGCAGTGGCGCGCCGCCGAGGCACGCATCGCCGACGTGTTCGCCGCGCTGACGCATGCGGGCCTGGTCGCGCTGCAGGATGCGGGCGACACGCAGTCCGACGGCTTCTCCGATTGCTCCGAAGCGTTCCGCGAACGCGGCGGCAAGAAGGCCGGCGTGCACGGCTTCTGCTTCTACACGCGGCAGGACCAGAACCGCGCCAAGCGCACCAGCCAGCTCTCGCTCGCGTTCTGGGGTGCGCCCGAAGGCGGCGATGCCGACATGCGGCGCGTCGGCGAACTGGTGGTCGGCCAGTTCCGCGGCGCGGGCTTCGAGGTGCGCTGGAACGGCGCGTCGTCGATGCGGCCCGAAGTCGATCTGCGCGCCTGAGCTTCAGCCCAGCGCCACGCGCAGCCGGGTCGCGAGCTGGCGCGCCTGGGTGGGCGAGGCGACGTTGGTGAAACCCATCAGCAGCCCCTGGCCTTCAACGGCCGTGGTGCCCCGGGCCGACAGTGGCTGGCAGTTCAGGCCGGCCGCCTGCGCGCGGCGGGCCAGCACCACGTCGCTGTCGCGGTGCCCTTCGAAGCGCGCGATCAGGTGCATGCCGCCGGCCTGCAGGTCGATGCGCACGCCGTCGCCGAAGGCCTTGTGCAAGGCCTCGACCAGCAGGGCGCGGCGACGCGCGTAGAGCAGGCGCATCTTCTTCAGGTGGCGCGAGAAGTGGCCGTCGCGCATGAAGTCGGCCACCGTGGCCTGCGTGATCTGCGGGCAGCCGTTGGACGCGATGCGCGCCGCGTCCTCGAAGCGTTCGCGCAGCGATTCGGGCACCACCAGGTAGCCCAGCGCGAGGCCCGGGTAGAGCACTTTCGAGAAGCTGCCCGCGTACAGCACGCGGTCGTGCCCGTCGAGGCTCTTGAGCGCGGGCAGCGGCGCGCCGGCGTAGCGGTACTCGCCGTCGTAGTCGTCCTCGACGATCCAGGCCTTCGCACGCGAGGCCCAGTCGAGCAGCTGCAGCCGGCGCGCCAGCGACATCGACACGCCCAGCGGCGCCTGGTGCGAGGGCGTGACGACCGCCATGCGCGCCTTCGGCGAGCGGCGCACGCCGCGCGCGACCACCAGGCCTTCGTCGTCCACCGGCACGGGCACCACGCGGTGGCCGGCGCTGTGCAGCACGTCGCGCGTGGGCGCATACCCGGGGTCTTCGATCCACACGCGGTCGTCCCGGGCGAGCAGCGTGCGCGCCACCAGCGCCAGCGACGCGCGGTAGCCGCCGGTGACGAAGATCTGCGCCGGCTGGCAGGCCACGCCGCGCGACACCCGCAGGTAGGCCGCGATGGCCTCGCGCAGCGGCGCATGGCCTGCGGGGTCGCCGTAGAACAGGTCGGCCGCACCCATGGCGCGCGCACGGCGGGCCATCAGCCGTGCCCAGAGCTTGCGAGGAAAGGCGTCGAGTGCCGGGATGCCGAGCTGCAGCGGTGGCGGGGCGGCGGGGCCGGCCAGTGCGGGCGCATCCGCGACGGGGCGCGAACCGGCGCGCACCGGCCGCTGCACCGGCAGTGACGGCGACACCACCGTGCCCGCCTGTCCCTGCGCGCAGAAATAACCTTCGCCTGCGAGCTGGCTGTAGGCCGCTTCCACCGTGCCGCGCGCCACGCCCAGCTCGCTGGCCAGGCTGCGCGCCGAGGCCACGCGGTCGCCGGGGCGAAGCACGCCGTGCTCGATCGCGTTGCGAAAGCGCTCGTAGACCTGGCGATGCAGCGGGGTCGCGGTCGAGCGGTCGATGCCGGGGAGGGCGTTGTCTGGCGGTTCGATCATGGCCTGGTCATTTTGACGATTCTTGGTTCTTTCGTCTGGTGCATCGCGATCCTAAGCTCGTGGCTTCGAACAGCCAGCAGGAAAGAAGGACACGCAATGGGCGAGAAGGTATTCGTGGCGGGCGCGACCGGGGCCGTGGGCTCGGCGCTGATCCCGCTGCTGGTCGAGGCCGGCCACACGGTGCATGGCGGCACCCGCCGGGCCGATCGCGCGGCGATGCTGGAGGCACGCGGTGCGACGTCGGTCGTCGTCGATGTGTTCGACGCGCAGGCCTTGCGCGACGCGCTGGTGCGCATCGCGCCCACGGTCGTCATCCATCAGCTCACCGATCTGCCCCGGGACCTGGACCCGGTGCTGATGGCCGAGGCGGTGGTGCGCAACGCGCGCGTGCGCATCGAGGGCACGCGGAACCTCGTCGCGGCGGCGCTGGCGGCCGGTGCGACGCAGTTGATTGCGCAGAGCATCGCCTGGGCCTATGCGCCCGGGCCGACGCCGCACACCGAGGGCGACCCGCTCGACCTCGGGGCCGAAGGCGGTCGCCGCATCAGCATCGACGGCGTGGCGGCGCTGGAGCGCAGCGTGCTGGGTGCCGTCGGCCTCACGGGCACGGTGCTGCGCTATGGGCAGTTGCATGGGCCGGGCACATCGAACGCGGCACCGAAGGGCGCGAGCCCGGTGCATGTCGAGGCCGCGGCCTGGGCGGCGCTGCTCGCGATGCGGCATGCGCGCGGCGGCATCTTCAACATCGCGGAAGACAGCGCCGAGGTCAGCAGCGAGAAGGCAAGGCGCGAACTGGGGTGGCATGCGGCACTGCGGTCGTCGCAGGAGGTCGCGTCATGAAGGCCGCACGCTGGCATGGCACGCCGTCGATCGGCGCGGGTCTTGCAGGGCTGTCGCTGGTGCTCGCCGCCGGCTGGGCGCTGATGCCGCGCACCGGCCAGCAGGAGGCCGTGCAGTGGTTCGCCGACGTATGCAGCTCGGTGGCGCGGCCGATGTTCGCTTCTGCACCGGTGCCGGCCGGTTCGGAGGCGACGGCGCGGCCGGCGACGCAGGTCAAGGTGCTGTCGTGTGAGGCGCTGCCGCATGTGCCCGGCAAGTCGGTGACGACGGTGCTGGTCGACTTTCCGCCGCTGGCCTATTCGCCCGCGCACCGGCACCCGGGCTCGGTGACCGCGATCATTGTCGAAGGCACCATCCGCTCACAACTGGGCGGCGGCCCCGTGGGCACTTTCAAGAGCGGCGAGACCTTCTTCGAGCCGCCGAACACGCTGCACATGTTCGCGGAGAACCCCGACCCGGTGAAGCCCGCGAAGTTGATGGCGGTGTTCGTCACCGATACCAACTGCGGACCGTTGTTGCTGCCGCCCTGAAGCTTCCGGTGCTGTGCGCACAGCTTCGAGAGAGCGTCAAACGCACGCGCCTTCGGCCCCGGATCGCGCAAGGCCACCGAGGCCGCACGGACTGCGCGCGTTTAGAGTCCGGCGATGACCCTGACCTATGCATACCTCGCTGTCGCGATCGTCGTCGAAGTGCTCGCGACCAGCTTCCTCAAGGCCTCGGACAGCTTCACCCAGCTCTGGCCCAGCGTGGCCACGGTGGTGGGCTACGCGGTGTCGTTCTACTTTCTCTCGCTCGCGCTGCGCGTGCTGCCCACCGGCATCGCCTATGCGATCTGGTCGGGCGTGGGCATCGTGCTGATCTCGGTGGTGAGCTGGCTCTGGTTCGGCCAGACGCTCGATACACCGGCCATCGTCGGGCTGGGGCTGATCATCGCGGGCGTGGTGGTGGTCAACGTGTTCTCGAAGTCGGTGGGGCACTGAGGCATGGGCACGGTCGAACAGCTGCTGCCCCGGCTGCCCGCCGGCACGACGTGGGCGCCAGCCAGCGAGGGCGAGTCGGGCGATGCGGTGTTCCGCCGCAGCGACGGTGCGGCCTTCGCGAAAGTGTCGCTCGGTGCGGGCGCCGTGCAGCTCGACGAAGAGCGTCGTCGCACCGGATGGCTCGCGCCGTACGGCGTCGGCTCCGCGCGCGTGCTCGACTGGCGCGTGACGCCCGAAGGCGCCTGCCTGGTCACGGCCGCGGTGCCGGGCGTGCCGGCCAGCGACCTGCCGGCGGCCGAGCTGCTGCGTGCCTGGCCGTCGATGGCGCGGCGCCTGCGCGCGCTGCACGAGATCCCGGCGGGCGAATGCCCGTTTGCGCGCCCGCTGTCAGCCATGTTCGACCGCGCGGCCGATGTCGTCGCACGCGGCGCGGTGAACCCGGAGTTCCTCGACCCCGACCAGCAGGACGTGCCGCCGCCGTTGCTGCTGGCGCGGTTGCAAGCCGACCTGCCGCACCGGCTCGCGCAGGAAGCGCAAGACCGCGTCGTGTGCCACGGCGATGCCTGCCTGCCGAACTTCCTGGTCGATCCGCAGACGCTGCAATGCACGGGCCTCATCGACGTGGGGCGGCTCGGCACGGCGGACCGGTATGTCGACCTGTCGCTGCTGCTGGGCAATGCGCGCGAGAGCTGGCGCGATGCGGCGGACGCGCGCACCGCGCATGCCTTGCTGTTCGCCCAGTTGGGCATCGACGCGCCCGACGACGGCCGGCTCGAGTTCTATCTTCGGCTCGACCCGCTGACCTGGGGCTGATGGCGGCGCCGGCGCGCCGCATTGTTTCCTTTTCGGGAACGCCGTGGTTCTTTTTGCTGCGGGTTTTTACCTAGATCCCGCCGCACAATTCATCTCACGGACCGGCCCCCAAAGCCGGTCCGGATGAACAGGCCCCGAGCGAGTTGGCCGCCCTTCAAGAAGAGGGACGGTGACCCACCCAAGACCGGTTCAAACCATCCAAGCAAACACTTGTACTACTGAACTGAATTGAAGAAGGAAACCGCCATGAACGCCTCGAAGATCCTCTCCGCCGTTGCTGTTGCCCTGATGGCCGTCGCCGGTGCCGCCCACGCTGAAACCTACGAAGGCGTGCATCGCCTGACCTCGGCCGCCAGCCGCGCCGATGTCGCCGCACAAGCCGTCGTGGCCGCGCACAGCGCCGACCCCTATGCCACCGGCGCCGAGGCAGGCCCCGCCCAGGTGTTCGTGTCGACCGTGAGCCGCGACGCCGTGCGCGCCCAGGCCGTGGTGGCCGCTCGCAGCGAGAACCCCTACAGCGAGGCCGTGACCTCCCGCATGGCCCCGGTGCTGGCCAGCGGCCTGGACCGCGCCAGCGTGCGCGCCGAAGCCCGTGCCGCCGCACGCGGCGAGGCACTGCCGCTGTAATCGATCGGTCTGACAGGCAGGCACGCGCACTCGGCCCCACGGGGCGGGTGTCGACGGGCCAGGGAAAGAAAAACCGGCCTTGCGAAAGCAAGGGCCGGTTTTTTCACGAACGGAGTGGGGCGGTCGTCAGAAGCAGCGTTCTTCGATCGTGCCCACGCGGTCCGGATAGAAGGCCACGTAGTCCTTGATCGGCGCGACCGATTCATAGGGTGACTCGTAGGTCCACACGGCATTCACCGAGCGTTCGCCGCCGGCTGGAATGCTGTAGTAGGCGCACTCGCCCTTGTACGGGCAGTAGGTCGCATGCGTGGTGCGCTCCAGCAGCGACATGCGCACGTCTTTGCGCGGAAGGTAATGCACCGTGCCGAAATGCGATTCGCGCAAGGTCAGCGCCTCGCGCGAGCTGGCAATGACATGGCCTCCCACCGACACCACCACGCGCAACGGATTCGGCGTGATGGTGATCGCATGGTCGGGGCCCGGAATCTTGACGGTGCGTTCTGGCGTGGCGAACATGGACAAGCTCCTTCGGACGAATCGGCGGATGCGCATCTTGCTGCGTTGTCGCGACGATTTGAAGTCTCCCGCGAATCCACCTGCTCCCGGCGTGGTTAAAGGCGGCCGGGCTCGAAAACCAAAGTTTCAGATTCGCTGTTTTTGCGGTGCACACCGAAGCCCGCGCGGCCCGGCGCGATGTGTTCGCGCAGCGTGAGCGCCGGAATTTCGTAGTCGCCGCCGTTCTGCCGGCGGAACGCAATCGGGTCGGTGGTCCACAGCGTGTCGAGCCGCTCGCCCAGCTCGCCGGTGATGCGCGCATAGGCTGCGGCATCGACCTTGCCCGTGCGGTGCACCACGAAGGGCGGCAGCACGTCGAAGCCCGGGTAGTAGAGGATGCCGTGGTGGATGGGAAACAGCAGGTCGTCCATCGGCCCGTTGATGCCGCGCGGGGCGTAGTGCGAGGCCCAGCCGCCGGTGGTTACCACCAGCATCGCGCGCTTGCCGGCCAGCGTGCCTTCGCCGAAGCGGTCGCCCCAGTGTGTATCGGAATGTTCGCCCACGCCGTAGGCAAAGCCGTAGGCGTAGATGCGCTCGATCCAGCCCTTGAGGATGGCGGGCATCGAGTACCACCACAGCGGGAACTGCAGGATCACCGCGTCGGCCCACAGCAGCTTCTCCTGCTCGGCGGCGATGTCGGCGGTCTGCGTGCCGCCTTCGAAGGCGCGCAGCGAGTCGAGCACGGGGTCGAAGGGCGCGGCGGTGTCGCGCGCGGGAAAGTCGTCGGCGTCGAGCGCGGGCTTCCAGCGCATCGCGTACAGGTCGGACACGCGCACGGAATGGCCGGCGCTCGTGAGGCGTTCGACCATGAAGCGATGGAGCGAGCCGTTCAGCGAGGCGGCTTCGGGATGGGCAATAACCAGCAGGATGTTCACGGTGTCAAAGGGTTCGAGTGAAGACGCCCTCAGGTTAGGGATTGCCAAGCTATATTGGAAATGAATAGTTTGAATGCCAGGTATCGCCATGAACAATTTCAGCCGCATCGACCTCAACCTGCTGGTCACGCTCGACACCTTGCTGGCCGAGCGCAACGTGACCCGCGCGGCCGAGCGCCTGAACCTTTCGCAGCCCTCGGTGAGCGTGCAGCTCGCCAAGCTGCGCGAGCTCTTCGACGACCCGCTGCTCGTGCCCGCGCAGCGCGGCATGCGGCCCACCGCACGCGCCGACGAACTGCGCGAGCCGCTGCGCGAAGCCCTCGCATCGCTGGGCCGCGCGGTGGCGCCCAGCCAGCCCTTCGACCCGGCCAAGGCGACCACCACCTGGCGCGTGGCCGCGGCCGACTACGCCGAGTCGGCCATCCTGCTGCCCGCGCTGGCCGGCCTGCGCGCGGCGGCGCCCCACACCCGGCTGGCCGTGGTCGAGGCCGTGCCTACGCGCATGGCGCGCCAGCTCGAGCAGGCGGAGATCGACCTGTTCTTTCACACCAGCGTGGGCGCGCCGCCCGGCCTGCACCGGCGCGTGCTGTTCCACGAGCGCTACGTGCTGGCCGGGCGGGCAGGGCACCCGCGCCTGAAGCGCCGCCCCACGCTGGCGCAGTTCTGCGCGCTGGAGCATGTGGTGGTGTCGCTCAGCGGCGGCGGCTTTGCCGGGCCGACCGACGAGGCGCTGGCGGCGCAGGGCCTCACGCGGCGCGTGGCGCTGTCGGTGCCGCACTTCCTTTTCATGATGTCCGTGCTGGCCAGCACCGACATGGTCGCCATGCTGCCCGAGCGCCTGGCGCGCGGCGCGCCGGGGCTGCGCGTGGTGGAGGCGCCGCTGGAGGTGCCGGGCTACGAGATGGCGATGCTGTGGCACGAGCGCCGGCATCGCGACCCGGGGCATCGGTGGCTGCGCGAGCAGATCGCCCGCAGCTTGTAGCGCCGGCTGGCGAGCCAGTCGCCCCCTTTGCCGGCATCGGCTTTTCGCCATGACGACGCAGACCTTGTCGCTGCGGGCGTACAGTCGAAGCGTGGGCCTGTCGGGGCTCTCTCTGCACGAATGGAGGTCGAAGATGGCCCAGCACGCAATTACCGCTGTTCACTTCAAGGACGGAAAGGTGGACCTCGTCGCCATTCACCCGGTCGTGGAGAAGGAGTTCGGTTCGACGGAGTTTTCTCTTGGCACGGCACAGCGCGTCAGCGTCGGCGAATGCGTCAAGCTCCTTGCGGCCGGCGAGGAGGTGTGCCTGGCCCGGCGCACTGAAAACCACGGCTGGGAAGTCATTTGCGACGCCCGGCTCTTGCCGGGCGGGACCGCTTTCGCTGGCGTCGACATCCTGGACCGTCCCACGGATGCCTTGCTGCAGCTTCCTGCGTGGGACTAGGTCACCGGGCGCCCGCGCTGAATGCACCTTTGAAGGGCCGTCAATAAGTCGCCGACGATCGGTTCAGCCGGAGACGCTCTTTGTGTGACGGAAGAAGTTCTCGGGGTCGTATCTGCGCTTGAGCGCCGCGAGTTTGTCCAGGTTGGCCCGGCCGTATGCGGCTTCGATGCGGTCCTGGCCCTCTTCCTCCGTCAGGAAGTTGATGTAGGCCCCGCCTGTCGAGCAGGCGCGCGTCGCTTCGAAGCAGTCCCGCGCCCACTGGATGTGGATGTCGTCGTCGCCCGGCTGCTCCCAGGAGCCCGCGATGTTCAGCACATAGGCCGCGTCCCGGTTGCCCGCCGGCGAATGCCCGGCAGGCAGCTCGCCCAGCGCACCCTGGATCTGGAACAGGAGGATGGCCGAATGGGGCGACTGAATCCGGCCCGCATGCGTCACGGCGAGGTCGATGGTCCGCTGATCGATGCCTGGCAGGTAGTGCGACTTCCAGTAGTAGCGCCGTCCCTTGGGCTGCGTGGCGTCGAGCAGGCTCTGCATCTGCGTGTAGGGCCGGCGCGTCACGATGTCGGCCACCGGCTGGCCAAGCCTGCGCAGCGGTGCGATCAATGCTTCTCCCTCTTCGACCTTGCCGGTGTAGCAGACGAAGATGGCCACGATCGGCTTGCCGTGCACCTCCTTCGGGAGCCAGGGGGCCGGCGGCGCGATCCGCAGAACGGCCACGCTGGTCAGTTCGCGCGGGGCCTCTGCGCTGAACGCACGGTAGGCGTCGAGAACCTGCCGGGCGTCGTCGCCGCTCCATGCGATCGCACCGCCCAGGATTTCGGGGCCGACGGGAAAGAGTCGGTACTCGAAGGAGGTGACGATGCCGAAGTTGCCGCTGCCACCACGCAGCGCCCAGAACAGGTCCTCGTTCTCGTCCGCAGACGCACGCACGACTTCGCCGCCGGCCGTCACGACCTCCATCGAGACCACGTTGTCGCAGGTCCAGCCGTGGCGACGCGTGAGGTAGCCGAATCCGCCGCCGACGGTGAGGCCTGCAATTCCGGTGGCAGACACAAAACCGAGCACGGCGGCGAGCCCGTGCAGCTGCGTCTCGCGGTCGACGTCGCCCAGCGTGCAGCCCGCTTGCGCGCGCGCCGTGCGACGCGCCGGATCGACCCAGACGCCTCTGAGCAGCGACATGTCGATCATGAGGCCGCCCTCGCAGACCGCAAGCCCTGCGATGTTGTGGCCGCCGCCGCGCACGGAACTCAGAAGCCCATGCTGGCGCGCGAACCGGACGGCCTGCACGACATCGACCGTGCCGGTGCAGCGCGCCACCAGGCCAGGGCGACGGTCGATCATCGCGTTCCAGACCTTGCGCGACTCTTCGTAGGCCGGGTCCTCCGCGGTCAGCACCTGGCCTTTGAACGTGGCCTTGAACGACTGCAGGATCTCCGGCGAAAGGTCCACGGTCCCGCCGTCCATGCGTGTGAGTTGGATCGTCATGAGTCGTCTCCGAAAAGAGTGAGGAAGTCGGGGGCAGCTTGCGCGTGACCAGGCGGGCGAACAAGTCCAGAATCTGAAGCGTTGCCGCTCTGGAGACGAGGCGATGGAAAACACCTACGGTCAGTTCTGCACCGTCGCCAGGGGGGCCGAGGTGTTGTGCGAGCGATGGACGCCGCTGGTCGTGCGCGAGTTGCTGTGCGGCAGCAAGCGCTTCAACGACCTGCATCGCGGCGTCCCGCGAATGTCCACCAGCCTGCTGGCGCAGCGGCTTCATCGCCTCGAGGAGTTCGGTGTCGTGCGCCGCAGCACCGTCGGCAAGGTGTGGGAATACAGCCTCACGGAGGCCGGCGAGGAACTTCGACCCATCGTCATGGCGCTGGGCCATTGGGGTGCGCAGTGGATCGGCAGCCGCCTGCGCGACGATGAACTGGATGCGGGCCTGCTCATGTGGGACATGCGCCGGTTCGCGTGCATCCAGGAGTTCCCGCCCCGACCCGTGATCATCCACTTCCAGCTTCGCGACGCACGAACACGCGAGCGCACGTGGTGGCTCGTGGTGGAGGACGGCGTGGCCGATCTGTGCCGCGACGACCCGGGGCGCGAGCTGACGCTCGTGGTGGATGCCTCCGTGCGCGCCTTGACCGAAGTGTGGACGGGCGATCGCACGCCTGCGCAGGCGCTTCAGTCGCGCGAGATCCGTGTCGATGGGGCGAGGTGCGACGCGCAAGACCTGTGGCGGTGGCTGGGCACCAGCGTGTTCGCCTCGACGCGTCGCGCTGCGGGACGGAAGTTGCCGGACGGCCAATCTCTGGCGCCGTAGCTGCTCACGGCGAGCCAGCTACGTCGGCGCAAGGTCCTCGTGGATGCACAGGAAGTTGCCTTCCGTGTCCTTGAACCACGCTGCCTTTTCCGAACCGAGCACGCAGACATGGTCGACCGTCTTCAGGTCGGGAAAGTCGTAGTCCTCGAACACCACGCCGGCGCGCTTGAGCTTGTCGATGCTGGCGGCGATGTCCGGCACCTGGAAGCTGATCGCCGTGTGGTCGGCCTTGGTGCCCTCGGGTTTGGGAAACAGCGCGAGCGTGCTGCCGCCCACCGTGTAGACGAACTTGCCGTCGGGCCGCAAGCCACCCGCCTTCAGGCCCAGGCAGCCCTCGTAGAAGGCACGCGCGCGGTCCATGTCCTTCACGGGAAGCATGGTCGTGACAGACGAATCGGACAGCATGGTGGGTCCTTTCGAGCAGGTCGGCGCAGCGGGTGCCGCTTGGCGGCATGGCCTTGGCTGGCCGGGTGGTGGTCAGCTTACGCCTGAGGCGGGTGCGATGCCAGTGCGGTGGGTAACCTGTTTGGTGATGCGTGATCCTTTCATGAGGTCGCCTTCGGCCGGGGGCGGGCATGGCTAACATCGGCCGACAGCAGATCAAGGAGGACGCAGGATGACCGTGGTTGCAGAGACTTTGCGGATGTCGACACTGCAGCGACTCGGGGCGTCCGCGCCCTTGGTGCAATTGGCGATGGGCGAGTGCCTCCATGAAGTGTTCCGCACGGTCTGCCTGGGGCCGCCGTTCCTCGCGTACCACGGCGCCCGCGCACCCGACGGGCCGCCATGGGTTCCGCTGTGGGATCGCAGTAGCCGGGTGACGGGCCTGCGCGCACATCCGGATGGCCCGGAGTTCGTCGAGTTCAGCGTGGAAGACCCTCGCGCGTTCGAGCGCATCGCGTTGACCGAGCAAGGCTTCTGGGTGACCCGGTTCGACGTGCTGTATGAAAACGATGTGCCCGAGGGCGTTCTGCACGAGGCCCCACGGCGGGTCGGGTTCCGGTATCTGGATCAGCACCTGGCTGCGAGGGAAGAGGCCGAGGAGCGACTGAGCACCTTCAGCGATCACCGCCTGTGGCTGCAAGGCCTCGTGGCGGGCATCGATCGACAGGCCAGCGAGGCCTGACCGCAGTGTTCACACGAAACCCATCCTTTCATTGGTGCATCGCCCTCGCATCAGCTCTCATGCTCCACATGCCGGCGCACCCAGCCGAGGCCGAACCCGCTCGCGACACGACGTCCGCGCAAGCGCAGATCCCGTTCTTCGATGCCGTGGAGCGCGGTCGCCTGCGCGAGGTCGAGATGTTTCTTGCGCAGGGCTTCGGTGCCAACGATGTGCAGGGCTACGGTTTCAACGTGGGCGACTCGCCGCTGATGAAGGCCGCGCAGCAGGGCAACGCGCAGATGGTGAAGTTCCTGCTGCGTCGCCATGCCGATGTGAACTACCGCAACGCCAACGACGGCGAGACGGCGCTGCTGCGCGCAGCCAAGTTCGCGGGCTCCGGCGGTATCAGCGACACGCACGCCATCGACTTCCGCCAGACCCTGTCGCTGCTGCTGAAGGCGGGCGCGAACCCCGACACGCCCGATCGCAACGGCGGCCTTCCGTTGTTCTTTGCGCCCACGACCTGGGCCATCCAGGCGCTGCTGGCCGCCGGTGCCGACCCCAACGCAGCGAGCTCGAACCCGCCGCTGATCGAGCATGCGCACGACCCGACGCGTGTGCGGCTGTTGCTGGCCGCCGGCGCGCGGCCGGATGTGCGCGATGCGCAGGGCGCTTCGGCGCTGGCGGTGGCAGCTGAGAAGGGCAGCCTGGCAAGCGTCCGGCAGCTCCTGGCGGTCATGTCGCCGGACGCGGTGAGGGGCGCCGATGCCGATGGGCACAACGCGCTCGATGCGGCGGCCGGGGGCGGCGATGCGGGGATCGTTCGCCTGCTGCTGGCGCAGGGCCTGCCGGCGACCGAGCGCGCCGTGCGTGCAGCGGCGACGCAGGGGCATCTGCAGGCAGCCCGCCTGCTGCATCGGGCCATGGACCCGCCGCAGTGGCCGTCCCTCGAAGCGGGAGCACCGGCCGAGGCACGGGTCTATCTGCTGATCCTGCAGCAGAGACCGCAGGAGGCCCTGGCCGCCTACCGCGCCTTCGAGACGGTCGCTTGCGGACGCATGACGCCGTTGGCGTCGGCGGTCGATGCCGGCAATGTGGAGGCTGTGCGCGCCTTGCTGGCCCTGGGCGTCGACGTGAACCACCAGACCCCCGCGCCGCTGCGCAGCGAACTGGTGCCGCAGCCGCAGACCTCGTCGGGGCTGCCTCGCCTTGTCCATGTGCTGCCGCCTCCTTGCAACGACGCTTCGCTCGCGCCGCAGGCGGCTTTGCCGACGTTGCCACAGGCCACGCAGCCTGTCGGCCGGTTGCCGTTCGCACCCGCGCCCGGCACTGAAAGCGCCTTGCCGCCAGCGGGGTTCTGGACGGACAACGCCCTGATGCGCGCGGTGGCGCGCAACCACCTTGAGATCGCGCGGTTGCTGGTGGCGGCAGGTGCCAATCCGGCGCTGCAAAGCCACTACCCGCCGCACGCATCGGCGCAGGCATGGCTGCAGGCGCGCCCGCCATCGCATGGCGCGTCGCTGGCCGCATGGAAGAAATTGCTGAAGCTGGGTCGGCCCTGAGATGCAAACCCTGTCGCTCGATATCCGAGGTTGGCTTTGGTAGATTCCGCCACTCCGATCTCCACTGACAGGAGCGCTTCATGAGTACACAAAAAGAACTGCATCGCGGCCGCCTGATCGACCACATCGGACTGGTCGTTCGCGATCTGGCGGCCAGCAAGGCCTTCTACAGCGCCGTCTTCGAAGCGCTGAAGATCCCGATGGGCGGCTCGGACGCGCGCAACTTCTGGGCCGACGAGCTGTTCGTCTCCGCGCCTGGCAGCGAGGAAGTGCAGGGCGAACTGACCGGGCGCCACCACATCGCATTCCAGGCGCAGGACCGGGCCATGGTGGACGCCTTCTACCAGGCCGCATTGGCGCACGGAGGCCGGGACAACGGCCCGCCAGGTGAACGCGCCTACCACCCCGGGTACTACGCGGCGTTCGTGCTGGACCCGGACGGCAACAACATCGAGGCCGTGTTTCACGGCGAGGCCGATCGCAGTGCGGCTTCGGTGCGGATCAGGTTCTGATCCGTTCGAGGTGCTTCGTGAAGGCCAGGGCGGTCGTCAGGCCCAAGGGTACTTTCCCTGCAGCGACGCCAGCTCGTCCTGTTCTGCCTGCGTGAGCAGGGCGCCGAGCCGCAACTCTCGCTTGAGGCTGCGCAGGCGCTTCAGGTCGCGTCGAAGCCAGAAAACCGTGCCGCCCAGCAGGACCAGGAGGCCGATGGCACCCCCTACGAAGTTCAGCTTTTCACTCATGCATGACGCGTCCAGCGTTCGCCCGTACCCACGCAGTCGTTTCGGGGTTACTCATCATCAGGAGGCGTTCGTTGTTTCTCTCGCTTCGGGGCCATGCACTGATCAAAGAGCCTGCGCGGAGCGAGGACGAGCCTTTTTGAACAGCACTGTCATTTCTTCGCTCGGGCTGCGATAGCCGCATGCCTCGAAGAATCGCTTCGCATTGCCCAGCGCCTTCACGTAGACAGGGACACCAGGAAACTCCGCTTCCACGGCGCTCAGTAGCGCCCTGCCGATGCCCGAGCCCTGGGCGTCCGGGTGGACAACCAGTTCACCGAGCATCGTCGTGAATGCCCCGTCGCTGAAGGCTGAAACATAGCCGAGAAGCGCACCGCTGTCTGCACGTGCGTGGATGACGAGCGGGTAGGCCCGATGGGAGCGTTCGAACGATGCTTCGTCGTACCCGCTGCCCCAACCGACCGACGCCATCAGATGGCCAAACTCCTGCCAGGTGACGGTTCGTTCGTTCGAAATCGTGTAGTTCATGCCGAGGCGATTTTCCGCGCTTTGGTAGCGAGAGAGAAAAAAGGGCCACGCCAACCGCGCGCCCCTTCTCCCTAACTCACAGCTTCGGCGTGTACTTCACAGTGAACAGCACGTTGCGCGGATCGCCGTAGTTGTTGTTCCCGTTGGCCTCGCTGTAGGCCGGGATGTAGTAGCGCTTGTCGAAGACGTTGTTGATGTTGACGGCCAGCGCCACCTCCGGCGTCAGCTGGTAGGCCAGGCGCGCGCTCCACACGGCGAAGCCGGGCACCTTGTACGTGCGGTCGTAGCCCAGCGTGTGGCTCTGGATGCTGAAGCCGCCGCCCACGCTGAGCCGGCTCCAGTCGCCCGGTAGCTGGTAGTTGGTCCACACGCGCAGCATGTGCTTGGGCGTCCACTGGCTGAAGATCTTGCCCTTGTTGTCCGGGTCTTCGAGGAACCGGGTGGTGTTGTAGGTGTAGCCCGCCGTGAGCTGCAGCCGCGGCGCGACCTCGCCGCTGACCTCGGCCTCGAAACCCTGGCTGCGCACCTTGCCCGACGACTTGGAGCAGTACCAGCCGTCGCAGGCAAAGCCGCCGTCGCGGTCGGTCACGGCGCGGTTGGTGTGGTTGTAGCGGAACACGGCCAGCGAGGTGTTCAGGCGGCCGTCCATCAGCTCGCCCTTCAGGCCCACCTCGTAGTTGCTGCCGATGATGGGCTTGAGCCCGTCGCCCGAGACGGTGCGCTCGGTCTGCGGCTCGAACACGTCGGTGTAGCTCGCGTAGGCCGACCATTGCTTGTTGAGCGCGAACACGAGGCCGACGTAGGGCGTCACTTCGCCCGACGTGGAGACGGTGCTCGTGAAGCCCGCGGACTGGCTCGAGTAGAGGTAGTCGTACCAGCTCAGGCGCGCGCCGACGATGGCCGTGAGCGGCTCGGCCAGCTGGGCCCGCCAGCTGCCGTAGATGCCCTTTTGCCGCACGTCGTAGTGCGTGTGGCTCTTTCCGCCGCCCGCCGCCATGATGGTGTCGTAGTTCTGCGCGGGGCGGTTGTGGTCGATGGCGAAGATGTTGCCGCCGCCGCTGAACCGGCGCGCATACCGGTCGGTCGACTCGAACTTCGAGTAGTTGGCGCCGATGGTCAGGTCGTGCTGCATCGACAGCGCGTCGAAGCGTCCGCGCAGGTAGACGTCGAAGCCGAGCTTGCGGGAATCGAAGCGGGTGTCCCAGTCGGCGAAGTTCAGGCCGCTGCCGTCGGCTTGCACGTCGCCGTGCATGCGCTGGTGCTGCGCGCTGTTCTTCTCGTTCATGCCGAGCGCGGAGAACTTCAGCTTCCACTTGTCGTTGAAGCGGTGCTCGGCGTCGACATACACCGTGGTCTGCTCGATGTCGCTGTGGTTCCACAGGGCGCCCGTGAACACGGAGCGCGGCAGCCCGATGTCGGTGCCGTCCGGGTAGCGCGGAAAACCGCGCAGCATCGGACGCCCCTTGGCGTGCGAGTGGCTCACGCCGAAGCCGACGGTGGTGTCGGGCGAGATGTCGTAGTCGATGGCGCCGTAGAGCGAGCGCGTCTTGCGCCACACGTAGTCGGTGAACGAGTGGCTGCGGTCTTCGTCGACCACCACGCGGCCGCGCAGCGTGCCTTCGGCATTGAGCGGACCGCCGGCGTCGAGCTGCGCGCCGTAGTGGTCCCACGAGCCCGCCTTGCCGGTGAGCGTGAGCGTCTTCTCGGGCTGGCCGCGCTTGCGCACGAGGTTGATCGCGCCGCCCGGGCTGCCGGTGCCCTGCAGCAGGCCCGAGGCGCCGCGCAGCACTTCCACGCGGTCGAAGAACACGGTGTCTTCGGTGGCCCAGTTGCCCAGCGAGTACATGTTGCGCGGCACGGGCACGCCGTCGTATTGCCAGGCGTCGATCTGGAAGCCGCGCGACGTGAGGACCATGCCCGGGCCCACGCCCTTGACGCCCACCACGCCCGTGACGTTGTTGACCGCATCGCGCAGGTCGACGAGGCCCTGATCGTCCATGCGCTGGCGCGTGATCACGCTGACCGACTGGGGAATGTCCTTGAGCGCCTGCTCGCCCTTGCCGAGCGTCAACGCGCGCGCCGTGTACGAGCGCGTGCCTTCGGTGGTGGCGCTGCGTTCGGCCTCGGCCGTGACGGTGACCGGTGCGAGCGTCGTGCTGCCGTCGGCGCCAGTGTCTGCAGGGCCGCCGATGCTCGAGCGGCGCAGCGCATACGAGCCGCCCGCACCGCCCGCCGCCTCGAGGCCCGAGCCGGCCAGCAGCCGCGCGAAGCCTTCGCCCACGGCGTGCTGGCCCTGCAAGCCGGGTGATCGCTTGCCCTGCGCGAGGGCCGGCGGAATCGTGATGCTCACGCCGGCAGAGGCGGCGAAGCTCGACAGGGCCTCGTCGAGCGGGCCGGGTGCGATGTTGTAGGCCTTGCGTGCTTCCGTCTGCACGGCTGGTGCGTTGGGCGCGCTCGACGTCTGCGCGGCGACCGTCCCGGCGGCGGCGCACGCCATGGCGAACAGCGCGCCATGCACGGCGAGCGACAGCGCACGCAACGAGACGGTGTCGGAATCAAGGGGGGACGGTCGGCGACGGGCCATGGATTTCTCTCTCTCCTGCAAGGGTGTGAAGTTGCTGTTCCTCAAGGCTTCACACGCGAGGAAAGAAAAGGGGACAGGACGCGACGGAAAAAAACGCAGCGACCGAAATCGCCGCCGGCACCCGATGCCTCAACCGCCCGGCGCCACCACCGTGACCCAGTAGCGCGTGCGAAAGAGCACGTCCACCGGCAAGGCCTGCGGCAGGCTGTCGAGCACCGGGCCCGTGTCGCGCAACTGGAAGACGCCCGACACGCGCAGGTCGGCCACCGCCGGATCGCAACGCAGCACGCCGGGCCGGTAGCGGCCCAGCTCGGCGAGGAAGTCGTGCAGCCGCATGTTCCTGGCGCGCAGGACACCGCGCGACCAATCGTCGGCATCGGCGTCTGCCGCCGTGATCTCGCCGATGGCTGTCGAAGAAAACATGGCCTGCTCGCCGGCACGCACCACCGCCGCGAGGCTGCGTGCGCTGTCGGGGCGAACCTCGACCGCGCCGTCGAGCACCGTCAGATGGCTGCGATCGCCTTCGTGCTGCCGGACCACGAAGCGCGTGCCCAGCGCACGCAGGCGCCCCTGCGCGGTCTCGACGATGAAGGGGCGGTAGGCGGGGTCGGAAGAGGGCACGGCATCGGGCGCCGTGTCGATGAGTATTTCGCCCGCATGCAGCCGCACCACGCGCTGCGTCGCGCCGTAGGCCACGTCGATGGCCGTCGCGGTGTTGAGCTGCAGGCGCGTGCCGTCGGGCAGTCGCAGTTCGCGGCGTTCGCCCGTGGCGGTGCGGTGGTCGGCCAGCCATTCGCGCGCCGGGGACGCGCGCCAGGCCAGCCAGCCGGCAGGCGCTGCGGTCAGCAGCACGGCGAGTGCCTTGACGGCTGCGCGGCGGTCGCTTCGCACTGCGCGGCCCAGCACCGGCATCGACAGCGCGCCCGGCAGCCTGCCGAACTTGCCGCTGACTTGCTCGGCGCGCTGCCAGGCCGCTTCGTGCGCGGGGTCGGCCGCCCGCCAGCGCGTCCATTGTGTGCGCTCGGCCGCCGTGGCCTCGCCCGACTGCAGCAGGACGAACCATTGCGCCGCCTGCAGAGCGACGGCCTTGTCGACCCCGACCGCCATCGTGCGTTGCACCGTCACGCGACCAGCAGGATGCAGCGGGCCATGGCCTCGGCCATGTAGCGCTTGACGGTGCGCTCGCTCACGCCCAGCTTCGCGGCGATCTCCGCATAGCCCAGCCCTTCGAGCTGCGCCATCAGGAAGGCCTGGCGCACCGGCGGCGCCAAGCCGTCGAGCATGGCGTCGATCTCCTGCAGGGTTTCGAGAATGATCGCCTGCTGCTCGGGCGAGGGCGCCAGCGGTTCGGGCAACGCGCTCAAGGCCTCGAGGTAGGCCTGCTCCAGCGAACGCCGGCGGTACAGGTTGGCCAGCAACCGCTTGGCGACCACCGTCAGGTAGGCGCGCGGCTCCCGCAATTGCCAGTCGCACTGCTTCTCGGGCGTGTGGTCTGGCGCGGTGAGGATGCGCAGAAAGGTGTCTTGTGCGAGGTCTGCCGCATCGAAGGCATTGCCGAGCTTCCTGCGCAACCAGCCCTGCAACCACCCGTGGTGCTCGCTATAGAGGGTGTGGATGTGCGGGTGCAGAGCGGGATCGGCGGCCATGGCGGACGTAATGCGGTGGCCAGGCCATCCAAATAAGAATTATTCTCATTGTATGACGAGTGTGCACCAATGGCTACGTTCGGGGCTGCTGCACCAGTTGAAGCTCGTTGCCGGCGGGGTCGCGCAACGTGGCGAGGATGCCGCCCCAGGATTGCGCCTCGGGGAGGCCGCTGAAGGCGACGCCGCGTGACGAGAGTTCGGTGTACTTCGACTGGATGTTGTCCACGTCGAAAGACAGGCCTGTGAAGCGGCCCACCAAGGCCAGGTCTTCTGGCGGGGCATCTGCTTCGACACTCTCGACCACCAGACTCATGGGTCCTGCGTCGAACACGCAAAAGCCCTGATCGCGTCCGTCGGCCTTCAGAGGCAGGCCGAGGATCTTTTCATAGAAGCGGGCGGCGAGGGCGAGGTCTTGGACGAAGATGCGGGCGGTGTGCAGCTGCATGGTGTCTCCTGGGTGAGCTGTTCGACGAAAAGGGAGCGCGTCGTTCTCCGTTTGCACCTCCGTGCGCCAAAGGTCTGCATTCTTGGCGCCGATGGCGCGTGCTACTTCTTCGCAAGAAACGCCGCAACCAACGCATTCGCATGCCCATGACCCATCTGGTGCTGGGTCTTGAGCTGGCTCACGAGCTCCATGTGCTTGAGGGGGCCCGCAGCCTGAAGAATGTCCATCCAATGCGCGATCGGCTGGCCGTAGGTCTTCTCGATGGAGGGGAAGTACGAGGCGGGTCCTTTTACCTTGGCGGTCTCGGTCATGGGCGGTTCTTTCGCGGGTGAAGAGTGAGGTTCGTGAAAGGGAGCGAGGCCATTCTTACAGCTGCCAGCTCCTGTTGCTGGCATTGGGCTGGATCAGGTCCCACATGTTCCCGCACAGGTCCTTGAAGACAGCCACGACCCCGTGCGGCTGCTCCTCCGGCGGGCGAACGAACTCGACGCCTGCGGCCTTGTACTTTTCGTAGTCGCGCCAGAAGTCGTCCGTGTACAGGAACAGGAACACGCGGCCTCCGGCCTGATCGCCGATGGCGCGTTGCTGTTCTGGCGCCGACGCCTGTGCCAGGAGAAGGCAGGCCCCTTGCCCGCCCTGCGGCTTGACGACGACCCACCGCTTTCCTTGCGCAGGCACGGGCGTGTCTTCGACGAGTTCGAAGCCCAGTGTGCCGACGAAGAATTCGAGCGCCTTGTCGTAGTCGGGGACCACCAGGGAGACGAGGCCGAGTGATTGGTGCATGGGGCGCGATTGGAAAAATCAGGGATGGTAAGGCGATGCATCGCTCATGTGCGAACCTGGCCCGCTTGCGATCGGTATCGGCGCAAAGGGCCTGAAGCAGAAGCTCAGGCAGTGCGAGCTAGCCTAGGCTGACACCCCCCCTTCGCCAACACATTCATTGGAGTTGGGATTGATTCGACCCAGGCCAAAACTTCGCCCATTCGCGCCCCAGCCTCTGGCGTCCAACGCGTCACCGGTCACATCGAAAACTTTGAAGTTCCACTCCGCTCCGGGCCGAGGAAATAGCAGAGTCCCGTTCGACTCGGTGTACCTAAGTGTCCACTTGTTTCTTTGGACTTTCCAGGTGCCAGATGCCTTCACGACCTTAGACAGCTTCCTGTTGGTGATCAGGCTCTCTACGCCACGCCCCTTGAATGTCCCATCCGCCTCGAACTTGAACACGACCGACCCGGGAAAAGCTGAGTCACTGCCTGAAGTTCCGACCCAACAGCCAACGAGCCTTCTCTCCAGATCTGGATTTCTTGAAAGAACCTTCTCGTTGAAAAGGGCACCGCCTACGAGCGCAGCAAGTGCGAAAAATCTCCAGGAGATACGGGGCAGCTTCATGGTTGGCTGGTGTCTGCTAGTGCCCGCATTCTGCCCGCGGAAGCAAGCTACCCAGTCACAGGCTTGGTTCCGACCAAGACGGGCTGATAGAACGCGGCGTCGAGTCACTTCACGTCCTCGAAGCCAGCCTCTCTCATCAGCTCGCAAAGACGTTCGACTGAGATTGCGTAGTACCTGGAGCGCATGACATGGGTCTTCACCAGCCCGGTGGCCAGTTCGTCTTCGACGACGAAGAAGGAAAAGTCGTAGTGGTCGCCGTCGAAATCCCAGACCTGGAAAAGCACGTACCGCTTGCCGTCCTCAACCCGCGCGCCATAGTGCTTGACCAGGTTCGTCCCGCGCTCTTCCTTGTCGTAGTCCCTGACCGTGATGACGCATCCGCCGCCGGGGCGCAAGCACGCGAGGAACTGGCGCAACGCAAGCAGCAGGTCCTCGTCAGTCAGCAAGTGAGGGACCGAGTTGTCGCACGAAATGACGAGGTCATATCCGGTACCGTGGTCCTCGCGGGCCGTACGCATGTCTGCGACCTTGAAGTCAACGGCCAAGCCACGAAGGTCTGCTTCGCGTCGCGCACGTTCGATTTCCCTGGCCGACAGGTCTGACCCGACGACGGAGTAGCCTCGCCCGGCAAGCGCAAGAGCCTGTGTGCCGATGCCGCAGGAGACGTCGAGCACCGTGCGATGCCCGGGCCATTCTGATTGGATGACGTTGTCGAGCTGCTCGCCCTGCCGCCGGATGCTGTGGCTCCAGTCGGGGAAGATCAGGTGATACAGCGGGGCGAGGTCGTCGTAGAAGTCCATGGTTTGACGTCAGGCTGTGAGGGGCATCGCCAGTTTAGAAATGGTCGGCCGAGCGAAGGGCTGGTCCTGACTGGTGTCCGCCCTCGCGGCAATAGGGTCAGTGTCAAGGTGGCAAGCTGTGTATCAGTTTCGAGGCTGCGATCCGATCGATTTGCAGGCAGTGCAATAGCTGGAGAATTCTTCGATACCGTTGGAGCGCGCCCACACGAGCAAATCTTCCGGAGAATGTGCACATATCTTGATGTATCTACCGCCGGTAAACGCGGCTGCGTCGGTGTGCGGCTTGTGCGTGGAAGTGGAATGACAGGTCGCGCGGTGGAGTACGAAGTAGCGTGCGGCGGGCCTTCGAAGAGTGTTGGCGACAAACCCTTCAGGATTGACGTGCAACCAACGTTCGTAGCTGGTTTCGTCGCGGTCGAAAAGCTCTGCATTGGACATTTATCTCACTCCTTCTTTCCTGTGGTCATGCTGACGCCACCTGACTTTGAAGAACAGGGGAATGCCCGGCAGTGGCCGAGCCTCGCCGCCGAGGAGCAGGTCGATACGGATACTTGCCTGCTTCGTCGTGGAGAACTGCACTCGGGATTTTTTTGAAGATGCTTGAGGCAGCGGCTGTTTGAGGTCGCACTCATCGTGCCGGCATACATCTTTCTTTCGTCGCATTTTTGGCCAACACGGTGAATGGTTGGTTGTGGCCGCATCCCGCCCTATTCAGGCTGCGGAAGGACAAGATTATTGAGTGCTTCTTGAAGACTCCACTGCTGCCACCCAGGCTGCGCAATCGAACCATCAGAGCGCAGGGGAGAAAGATTGAATCCTTCTTCTACATCCTCGAAGTACATGGCGACGGAGCGATGCATCGCAACAATGAAAACGCTCTCGTATTTGCCGAAGCGCTCGATAGCCGTGAGGCGAAATGGAATGCGGTACTGGGAGAAAATTTCCCGCTCCGTCAGCGTGCACTCTGAGAGTTGGAGTTCTACCAAGGCTTCAAGCTCACTGGCCGAGATCGGCGACCATTCCATGATTTCTCCCGAGCGAACTTGAATGGAAGGATCCTGTCCAAACAGTTTCGCAGGGTCTCGCGACGTAGCCATCAACGTCCGCTCTTCTTGGCCACTGGCAGTCGTCGATGGGACGAATCTGGCGAGGCACTTCACGACGCCGCAGCGCAACCTTCGGGCTTGAACACCCGCGTCGTCGAACCCGGAAATTTCTCAAGCTTGGCAGCCGGCCGCGACGGACGCGGAAGCAACTCGCCACCACAGTTCGGGCATGTGCCTGCAAGGCGTCCGCTTGCGCACTCGCTGCAGAACGTGCACTCGAAAGAACAGATGCGGGCATCGGCCGAATCCGGCGGCAAGTCTCGGTCGCAGCATTCACACCCGGGGCGCATTTGGAGCATGGCGAAACCTCAGAGAGCGTTTTGTCAGTTGAGCTTAAACGAAGGCAAGGCGACCGATGGCGGAATTCAGTCCGTCGAGCCAACGGGCCCGAGTGCAAGGCTCATCGGCTGCACCATCAGATGCGAGTGTTCCCGCAGCAGCTCCAACGCACCATCGGGGCGGAAGCCGCAAGCTGCGTACAGGCGCATCGCCGGCGTATCTCCGGCAGTGACACCCAAACGAACGCGGTTCACGCCAATGCTCTCGGCCCAAGAAATCGCCTCCTTGAGCAAAGCGTGACCGGCTCCCATTCCTCGTGATACAGGATCAACCCACATCTGGAAAAGGTCGGCGACAGCCGGTTCATCGCCGGACACCTTGCACCAGATCAGGCCGCAGGCGTCGGTGCGGTTGAACGCGAAAAGCACACGGTCTTTCCCCGACGAAGTCGCCGCAGCAATGCGAGCGGACCACATCGCATCGGTTCTCGTGGCCTCCGCCTCGTACGTGCTTCCGAAGGCGTCCGGGGAATCGAGCAACGCCCGCAGGCGCAGGTCTCGATAGGTCTTCCATTCATCGGGTTTCGCTGGTTGCACCGAGATCTCTGCGGTCGGATTCATGGACGATCGTTCATTCAAAAAAATACTAGCGAATGCCGCGACGCATGCGGCTCAAGCGGCTGCTCATGATCCACGCAACCACCGGCCCGATCACCATGCCAGCCAGGCAGCTCCACACAACGACATGGCTTTTGAGTTCGAGCAGCCAGGTGAGCATCGGGTACTGCGCCGCCACGGCGTCCGGGAAGCTCCACCAATAGGAAGAACCGCGGCTGGAGCCCGTGCGTTGCTTGGTGCCGTCGAGCCAGTAGGCGGCCAACGGTGCAAGGCCCAGATAGGCAAACATCGCCGCCCAGGGGCCGAGCACGATGGCGCCCAGGAAGGCGTCGATGAAGCGGGAGCGCATCGATTTACCGCTCACGCATGCGCCGCCAGATCAGGTCCGCCGCCTCGCTAGTACTCACCAGCGCCGAGTCGATGACCAGGCGACTCGTATCCCAAGCCTCGTAGTCGTGCCCAAGCACAGCCTCCCAGCTCGGCAACGCAAAGCCCGCAATGTCGGCCTCCCGGTTCTCCACGCGCCTGCGATGCTCAACGACGTCAGAGCACACGACCTCGATCTCCACCAGATGCGACGAGGTCTCCGCCGCCACGGCCCGCCACGCCTCACGCGTGACCGGCAGCGGGTTGACGCAATCAGCAACCACGGACATGCCGAGCGCAAGGTTGGACCGAGCCAGCGCGTAGGCCACGACGTAGCCCGCCGGGCCCACGTCGTCAGTGCGCCCGCTTGCGGTTTTCAGTGCGTGCTCGATGGCGTCGATGCGCAGGTACACCGACGGGGCACGCGCCACGAGTTCGCGCGCGATGGTTGTCTTGCCTGTGCCTGGCAGTCCGCTCAGGACGATCAGGGTTCGAGGTTCCGAAGTCGATCTCATGGAAGGGGATGGCGGCTGCGAAAGGCCGTTCGTCGGCGATCGTACCCACCATTCGTTCATGCGGGCCCGTCGATTCGTCAGATCAGCGGCACCGTCGCTTCCTTCAGCACCCGCAGCACGAAGTGCGACTTGCTGTGGCGAATGCCGGGAATCTTGTAGAGCTTCTCGCGCAGCAGCCGCTCGTAGTCGCGCGTGTCGCGCACGGCGATGCGGATGTAGTAGTCGTAGTCGCCCGATACCAGGTAGGCCTCCTGGATCTCGGGAATGGTGGCGAGGGTGCGGCCGAAGTCGTACAGGGTTTCGTCGGTGTGGCTCTCGAGGGTGACCTGCACGATGACCGAATCGTGGTAGCCCAGCTTGGCCGGGTCGATGTCGACGGTGTAGCGCTTGATGACGCCCGAGGCCTCGAGTTTCTTGATGCGCGTCCAGCAGCTGGTGGGCGACAAGCCGACCTCGTTGCCGATCTCCTGCAGGGTCTTGCGCGAGTCGAGCAGCAGCACCCGCAGGATCGCCAGATCGGTCTTGTCGAAAGATCCTTCGTTGTCTGTCGATGTTTGGCGATTGGTTTTCATGTTTCGAGCTTAAACAGCCAAAAGAAAGAAGCAAATTCTGCCTCAAGAGCGGAAGAATTGACGGCATGCGACTGCTCGACCTTCCCCCCACATCCTCGCCCTCCCTCTCGCCGGCCATGCCCGAGACCCCACCCCGCGTGCGCAACGGCGCCGAAGCGCTGCTCGACACGCTGGTCGAATGCGGCGTCGACACGATCTTCGGCTACCCCGGCGGCGCGGCGCTGCCGCTGTACGACGCGCTGCACGGTGAACCCCGGCTGCGCCATGTGCTGGTGCGCCACGAACAGGCGGCGGTGCATGCGGCCGAGGGCTATGCGCGCAGCACGGGCCGCGTGGGCGTGGTGCTGGTCACCTCGGGGCCGGGCGTGGGCAACACGATCACGGGGCTGCTCGACGCGATGAGCGATTCGGTGCCGGTGCTGTGCATCAGCGGGCAGGTGTCGACGGCGGTGATCGGCACGCAGGCTTTCCAGGAGAGCGATGCGCTGGGCATGTCGCGCCCGGTGACCAAGTGGAACCGGCAGGTTCGCGCGGCCGACGACGTGCCCGCGCTGGTGCGCCGCGCGCTCGACATCGCCACCACCGGCCGCCCCGGCCCGGTGCTGCTCGACGTGCCGAAGGACATCCAGCTGATGCGCCTCACGCACGGCGCGGCGCCGGCCCCGCTGCGCGCGCTGCGCACGGGCCGCGCACCGCTGCCGCCGCGGGCGATGCTGCAGCGCGCCGCTGACCTGATCTCGACCGCGCGCCGGCCGGTGCTCTACGGCGGCGGCGGTCTCATCAACTCGGGGCCGGCGGCCTGCGAGGCGTTCACTCAGCTGGTGCACCGGCTGCATGCGCCGTGCACGCTCACGCTGATGGGGCTGGGCGCGTTCCCCGCGTCCGACCCGAAGTTCGTCGGCATGCTGGGCATGCACGGCATGCTCGAAGCCAATCTCGCGATGCACGAGGCCGACTTGGTGGTATGCGTGGGCGCGCGTTTCGACGACCGCGTGACGGGCAAGCTCGACGAGTTCTGCCCGCACGCCCGCAAGATCCACATCGACATCGACCCCGGCAGCATCAACAAGGTGGTGCACGTCGACGTGCCGATGGTGGGCGACTGCGGCGCCATCGTCGAAGCGCTGCTGGGGCTGCTGCCCGACGAGTTTGCACCCGAGCGGCTGGCGCCGTGGTGGGCGCGCATCGAGCGCTGGCGCGCCGAAGACTGCCTGGCTTTCACGCCGTCAACCGAAGAAATCCTGCCGCAGCAGCTGATGTCGTCGCTGCAGCGGGCCATCGCGGGCCGCGACGCGATCGTCTCGACCGATGTGGGCCAGCACCAGATGTGGGCCGCGCAGTACCTGCGCTTCGACAGCCCGCGCCACTGGCTCACCTCGGGCGGCGCCGGCACCATGGGCTACGGGCTGCCCGCGGCCATCGGCGCGCAGATCGGCCACCCCGATGCGCTCACGGTGTGCGTGAGCGGTGACGCTTCGGTGCTGATGAACATCCAGGAGCTGTCGACTGCCATGCAGCATCGCACCCCGGTGAAGCTGGTGCTGAGCAACAACGGCTACATGGGCATGGTGCGCCAGTGGCAGGAGCTGAACCACGGCAACCGCCTGAGCCACAGCTGGAACGAGGCGCTGCCGGATTTCGTGGCGCTGGCGAAGGCCTTCGGCTGGGGGGCGCGGCGCGTGTCCGATCCGGCGGAGCTGGAAGAGGCGCTGGCCGAATGCCTGGAGAGCGAAGGGCCGTTCTTTCTCGACGTGCAGGTGGCGGCGCAGGAGAACTGCTTTCCGATGATGCCGTCGGGGTGCGGGCATCACAGGGTGATGCTGGCGAAGGACAGGTGGTACGAGGGGGAGTGAGGGCAGGGGCCTGACAACATCGCGCGGCCTCCATCGCTGCTCACCGCCGCAGACGGCGGCTGACGCGGCGACGCGCTCGGCGCACGTCGCCGCAGCGCGCCTCAGGGCGCCCGAACCGGCGTGACCTTGCGGATCACATTGCCGAAGGTGTCGGCGACATACAGCGTGCCCGCCGCGTTGATCGTGAGCCCGAGCGGCTGCGCGAACGTGGCAGCCGCGCCGATGCCGTCTTGCCCACCCGTAACACCCTTTTGGCCGGCGAGCGTGGAGACCACCCCTGCCGGTGTGATCCTGCGCAACAGGCTGCTCCCGAAATCGGCCACGTAGACATTGCCGTGCGCATCGACAGCGACGCCGCGGGGATCGGAGAAAGTCGCGGAGTTCCCGGGTCCATCGGTGGCGCCGGGCGTTCCCGTCCCTGCAAGGGTCGTGACCACCCCGGCGGGGGTGATCTTGCGAATTCGATGGTTCTCGGAGTCCGCCACGTAGAGGTTGCCTGACGCGTCGATGGCAATGTTGTAGCCGCGCCCGAATTTCGCGGCGGTTCCCGTGCCGTCGGCAAAGCCCCGCGGGCTGCTGCCGGCCAGCGTGGAGACATCGCCGGTGGGGGTGATCTTGCGAACAACGCCGCCGCCATACTCCAGAACGTACAGATTGCCGGCAGCATCCACGGCCACCGACACGGGCGTGTTGAAGGTGGCGGCGGTTCCGTTGCCATCGGTCGTGGTCTTCGTGCCATTGCCCGCCACCGTGGTCACATCGGCCGTCGGCGTGATCTTGCGGATTCGATGGCCGCCGGCGTCCGCGACGAAGGCGGTGTCGGTCGCATCCACGGTGAGGCCGGCGAGGTCTACGAACGAAGCGGCGGTGCCGTTGCCGTCCACCGTCGCGAAGTTTCCGTTGCCGGCAAACGTAGTGACGTCGGCCTCGGGCGAAATCTTGCGCACGAGGTTGTTTCCCCAGTCACCGATGAGCAGACCACCATCCTTGGTGAGGGCGATGCCGTAAGGCAGCAAGAACGATGCGGCCGTACCCTTGCCGTTGGCGGCGCCCGGGGAGCCGCTGCCGGCGAGCGTCTCGACCTTGGCCGCCGCGGCTGAGCAGGCCACCGTCACGTCGCTCACGTCGGCCGAGGCCTTGCCGGTGTCCTTGGTGACGGTACAGAACTGCCACAGGGGCTGCGTACGGATGCTGACCTTGTAGTCCGAGCCCTCGACGAGGGTCGTTGCAAAGGTGAACTTGCCATCGGCCGACAGCTGGAGGTCGTCGCCGGCATTGTTTTGCAGCACCAGGCGGCCTTCGAGGCCGGTGACCGTGCCGCCGATGGAATGGTTCACGACGGGCGGCACTGTCGCCGGAGGGGGCGGTGCGACCATCGGCAGAAAAGTACCGCCACCTCCACCCCCGCCGCACGATGCCACCAACATGACCGCACCGGCCACGGCGCCGATTCGCGCGACCGAACTTGCTTGACTGAAAAGCATCTTGACTCCTCTTTATGGTTGTATGACTCAACAAAAAGAAGCCCCCTGTCGACGGGCGTGCAGGGGGTTTCTAAATGTCAATCATTGTTAAAAAGAGTGTCCGATGACATCCCTGGAACTGGGTATTTTTTGCGGTCGGCCCTCTCATCTGGCACCAGCAATGGCTCCCTGGTCCGCCAGCCAGAGGGGACCCGACAACATCGCGCGGCCTTCATCGCTGCTCACCTTCACCCCCACCCTCTCCCGCAAGCGGGAGAGGGTGTCATTCATTCGGGAGCCGTACGGGAGCCGCCTTCACGAATGCCCGTCCACCCGCATCTGGAACAGGAAGTAGGGCGGAATGCACGCCCCGCGTCCTTCGGGCTGGCCTTCGGCCTGCGCGCAGATGTAGTCCTCGCGGCAAGGCTGTTGCGCCGAGCAGCTGCGCAGGTTGCCGGGCCGCGTGTGCTTGCTCAAACAATCGCCGAAGGGTTGCTTGGCTGCCAGGCACTGGTTGAAGTCGCTGAGGATGGCGATGCCGCCGCAGGTGCCGTTCGGGTCTTTCGGATCGCAGCGGCCCGAGCACATGCCGCCGGGGAAGCCGACCGAGGTTTTCTCGCACACGGAGTCTTCGCCTTCGCACGTCGTGGCGGTGGTGCGCGGCAGCTTCTGCGCGCGGTCGCGCCACGGGTCGGCCGAGGCGGTGATGCGCGTGGGCTCGCAGCTGGCGCCGACAGTGGCTTTCTCCGGCAACGCGTTCGCATCGTCCGGCGAGGCCAACGGGCGGAACGGGTCGGGCACTGGCGTCGTCAGCGCGGCCTTCACATAGCGTTCGCGCCGCGCCAGTTCATCCTGCAAATGCGGTGAGTGCGGCAGCGCGAGCGCGTTGCCGGTCGTGAAGGTGCGCGAGGCGCCGCGCCGGTCCACGCCCAGCAGGTGAAAGCCCGCGACCGCGCGGCTCTGGTGGCAGCCGGCGCAGCTCAGGTCGTCGAGACGGCGCAACACGGCCTGCGGTGACTGCAGCGTGCGGCTGCCGGGCACGGGCTGCCAGTCGCCGGGCGCGAACAGCTGTTCGAAGGGGCGGTTCGCCAGGCGCTCGAGGCCGCGCGGCGCGACGGAGACCGACTCGGCCGCCAGGAAGCGATCGGGGATGCGCACGGTGGCGCTGTCGAGCGCGCGCAACGTGTCGGGCTGTTGCAGCCACTGCAGCAGCGCCTTGCGCAGCGGGGCATCGGCCTTGAGCTTCACGACATCGGGCGTGTTCTCGAGCGGGCCTGCGTCGAAGCGCTGCGCGCCCGCGTTCCAGCGGAAGGCGCGCAGCAGGTACTCGGCATGGCCGCCGAGGTCGGGCCGCACGGCCGAGGGCCAGCGCACGCTCTGCAGGTTGGTCGTCACCTGCGCGATGCGGGCCTGCGCGAGCCGCGGCGGCGCGAGCGGGCCGTCGGCCGACACGAGCCAGCGGCCGAGCGCTTCGTCCTTCATCGATGCCTGTGGTGGCTGCCAACGCCGCGCCGCGCTGGCGCAGCTGCCGTCTGCATCGGGCGCATCGCCGCGCAGCTCGACGGCGACGGTCATCGGCAGGCGCGACTGCATCGCGGCCGAGCGGTAGGCCAGCCGGTACACGAGCCGCGTCTCGCCGCAGGCGCCGGGCTGGAACGGGCGGCGGTCCATGCGGTTGGCCACGCCGACCAGCTCGAAGAAGGCGTCGGGGCTGGCGAGCCAGCGCGCATCGAAGATACGGTGCGGGTAGCGCGCAATGCCGACGCCGGCTTGCGGGTCGCGGCGCTGCAGGGCGGCGAGACTGGTCTTCAGCGGGTCGGCGATCGATTGCCAGGCGGGCGAGCGTGCGAGCGCCTGGTTGGTGGCGATGCCGCTGGCCGCAGAGGGCACGTCGAACCAGCGGCCGAAACCGGCGCCAGCTTTCTCGGCGGCCTGCAGCGCGACGGGCGAGGTGACGAGCAGCGCTGGGTCGGCCGCGTCGGCACCGAGCGAGAGGGCCAGCGCGAGGCCGGCGGTCAGAAGGTGAAGTAGGCGTGGCACGCGGACGATTGTGCCGTCGCGATTCAGCCCGCCACCGTCAACGCCATCTGCTGCCGCATGAGCCCGGCCACGGCCACGCCCTGCGGATCGCCCAGCCGCTCCAGCGCGGCGATCACGCCTTTGCGGTCCTCTTCCGAGCGGTCCTGGTTGAGCTTGAACTTGCCTTCGAGCACGCGCACGGGAATCTCGACCGCCGCGATCATGTCCAGGCGCGGCGCCACGAAGTCGAAGGGCATGGCGTCGAAGTCCCAGTTGCCGCCCAGTGGCGTGTCGTACAGCGCGACGGTGCGGCGCAGCACGGCATGGATGGCCGTGCGCTCCTCAATCACGCGGGGCGTGCCGCGCGCGTGGATCGCGGTGTAGTTCCAGGTCGGGAAGGTGCTCTGCTTCACGTACCAGCTGGGCGTGATGAAGGCATGCGGACCCTGGAAGATGGCCAGCACCTCGGCGCCCGCGCGCAGTTCGTCGAACTGCGGGTTCTTCTTCGACAGGTGCGTGGTGAGCAGGCCGGGGCCGTCGTCTTGTGCATCGAGCAGGAAGGGCAGGTGCGTGGCGCTGGCGCCGGACGGGCCGACGGTGATGAGCGTGCCGAAGCTCCAGGCGCGGATGCCGGCGTGCAGCGTCGCGAGGTCGTCTTCGATGTACGGCTTGGGCGTGTACATGGCGAGGGCTTCAGCGCGCGGCCAGCGTGTGCATCCAGCGGGCGGCATCGTCGAAGGCGCGGCCGGCCACGTCGGCGATGGACACGGCTTCGAGAAAGCCGTGGATCGTGCCCGGGTAGAGCACGTCGGTCACGGCCACGCCGGCTTCGCGCAGCCGCGCGGCCATGAGCACGCTGTCGTCGTGCAGCGGGTCGCACTCGGTGATCGCGAGGCACGCGGGCGGCAGGCCTTCGAGCTGCGCCGTGAGGCTGGCCAGGCGCGGGTCGCGAGCGTCTTCGGGCCGGCGCAGGTACAGGCCGTAGAACCACACCATCATGTGCAGCGACAGGCCGTACTCGCCCGCGCCGTAGCGCACCACCGACTCGCGGTACAGCTCGGTGCTGTAGGCGCCGTAGTTCAGCAGCATGCCCAGCGGCAGCGCCTCGCCCGCGTCGCGCAGCACGAGGCAGGCGCCCACCGACAGGTTCGCGCCCGCCGAGTCGCCGCCGATGAAGAGCTGCGCGGGGTCGATGTCGAGCGTGCCCGCGTTCGCCGCGAGCCAGCGCATCACGTCGACGCACTCGTCGTGCGGCTGCGGAAACTGCGCTTCAGGCGCCCGCGTGTAGTCGATGCCGATGACGGCGATGCCCGCGCGGCCCGCGTACTCGCGCATCACGCGGTCGTGGGTGTCGAGGCTGAACAGCACGAAGCCGCCGCCGTGGATGTAGACCAGCGCGCCCTGCAGGCTGCGCGCCTGGGGGTAGTGCACGCGGATGCGCACGTTGCCGTGGCGCGTGGGCACCTGCTGTTCGACCGTGCGCGCCATCGTCGGGCCGCCTTCGGTCCACGGCGCGCGCACCTTCTCGGCGTTGGCGCGGCCTTCGGCGATCGGGATGGTGTGGCGCTTCGGGTAGCGGCCGCCCTCGGCCGCCATGAGGCGCATGAACTCGACGATCTGCGGGTCGAGCGGAGGCGGGGCGGTGGGGTTCAGCCAGGTGGCGGGCAAGGAGGAGGCAGTCACGCAAAAACTTTCTCGGAAGGGCAGGAGACAGATTCGGCCAGCGACGCGAGCGGCCGGGGCGTGGCCGCCAGCAGCGCCTGCGTGTAGGCATGGCTCGGCCGGTCGAACACGGCGTCGCGCGGGCCTTGCTCGACGATGCGGCCGCGCTCCATCACGACGACGCGGTCGGCGATCTGCTCGACGGCCGCCAGGTCGTGGCTGATGAAGAGGCACGCAAAGCCGTGGTGCGCCTGCAGGCTCTGAAAGAGCCGCAGCACCTGCGCCTGGATGGTCATGTCGAGCGCGGACACGGGCTCGTCGGCCACCACGAAGGCGGGCCGGCGCACCAGCGCGCGCGCAATCGCCACGCGCTGGCGCTGGCCGCCCGAGAGCTCGTGCGGGTAGCGCGCGCCCAGGCCGTCCAGGCCGACTTCGTCGAGCGTTTCGTGCACGCGCTTCACGCGCGCGGCGGCATCGAGCGCGGGCAGGTGGCGCAGCGGCTCGGCCACGATCTCCTGCACGCGCATGCGCGGGTCGAGCGACGAGAACGGGTCCTGGAACACCAGCTGGCAGGCGAGCCGGAAGCGGTGCAGCGCGGCGCGGTCGGCGCTGCGCACGTCGTCGCCGCGAAACAGGATCTGCCCCGCGTGCGACGGCGCGAGCCGCAGGATGGCGCGGCCCAGCGTGGTCTTGCCCGAGCCGCTGCCGCCCACCAGCGCGACCATCTCGCCGGGGTGGATGTCCAGGTCGAGCCGGTCGATGATCTGCACCGGCGCATGGCGCTTGAAGAAGCCGGCGCGTGCGCCGGGGTAGCTCACGCACAGGCCGCGCACCTGCACCAGCGGCTGCTGCGCCGTGGCCGGGGCCGGCTTCGCGGCCTGGCGGCGCGGCAGGGCGTCGACCAGCTTGCGGGTGTAGGGCTGCTTCGGGTCGACGAGGATGGCGGGCACGTCGCCCGTCTCCACCAGCTTGCCTTTCTCCAGCACGATGGCGCGCTGCGCATAGCGCCCGACCAGCCCGAGGTTGTGCGTGATGAGCAGCACGGCCGTGCCCTGGTCCTTCGCGAGGCCGACCATGAGGTCGAGCACTTCGCGCTGGCTCAGCGTGTCGAGCGCGGTGGTCGGCTCGTCGGCGATCAGCAGGCGCGGCTGGAGCAGCATCACGCTGGCCAGCATGATGCGCTGGCGCATGCCGCCCGAGAACTCGTGCGGATAGGCGTGCAGGCAACGCTCGGGGTCGGCGATCTGCACGCGGCGCAGCATCTCGAGGCAGCGCGCGCGAATCTCGGTGGCCGACAGCTTCGTGTGCATGCGCAGGCCCTCGGCCATCTGCTCGCCGATGCGGTGCACCGGGTTGAGCGAGACCATCGGCTCCTGGAACACCATGCCGATGCCCGGCCCGCGGATGGGGCGCATGGCCTTCACGTCGCGGGTGCTCAGGTCTTCGCCGTCGAACACGATCTGCCCGCCGCTTTGCGCGATGCCGGGCGGCAGCAGCTGCAGGATGGCGCGCGCGGCCATGGTCTTGCCGCTGCCCGATTCGCCCACCACGGCAAGGAACTCGCCGGGGCGCACGTCGAACGAGAGGTCGTGCACCAGCGTCTGGGCGCCGCCGTGCAGGTCGATCTTCAAGTGCCGTACGGAAAGCACGGGCGCCGAGGAAGAAGAGGGATGGGTCATGACTTCTCCGTGCGCGGGTCGAGCCGGTCGCGCAGCGATTCGCCCAGGAGGTTGATGCCCAGCAGCGTGAGCGCGATGCACAGGCCCGGCACCAGGCACAGCCACACGGCCGAGGCCATGTAGGGGCGTGCGCTGGAGAGCATGTTGCCCCAGGTGGGCGCGGGCGGCGGCACGCCCAGGCCGAGGAAGCTCAGGGCGCTTTCCGACAGCAGCACCCAGCCGAACATGCTGGTGGCCAGCACGGCGACGGGCGCCACGCAGTTGGGCAGGATGTGGCGCCACATGGTGTAGATCTCGCCGTTGCCGATCATGCGCGAGGCCTCGACGTACTCGCGCTCGCGCAGCGACAGCACGGTGCCGCGCACCACGCGCACCACCGAGGGCGCGTAGGCCATGCTCAGCGCGAGCACGATGCCCCATTGGTTGGCGCCCACGATCACCATCACGCCCAGCGCCAGCAGCAGGCCCGGAAAGGCCAGCAGCGTGTCGTTGAAAGCCATGAGCACGCGGTCGGTCCAGCCGCGCACGAAGCCGGCGAGCACGCCCACCACGAGGCCGACGGCGGTGGCCAGCGCCACCGTGAGCAGCGCGATGAGGCAGCTGGTGGAGGCCGCGCGCATGGCGCGGCTGGCCACGTCGCGCCCGAACTCGTCGGTGCCCAGCCAGTGCGCCATCGACGGCGGCTGCAGCTTGCCGCGCAGGTCGATGCCCAGCGGGTTGTAGGGTGTCCACAGCGCGGCCACCAGTGCCAGGACCAGCAGCACGCCGATGAGCAGGCCGCCCACGAGGGTATGGGTCTTGAGCTTTTTCACTGCACCGACACCCGGGGATCGAAGAGGGGATAGCACATGTCCACGATCAGGTTGATGACCACGTAGATGCAGGCCGTGAACAGCAGGCAGCCCTGCAGCACCGGGTAGTCGCGCGCGAAGATCGAATCGATCATCAGGCGGCCCAGGCCGGGCAGGGTGAACACCGTTTCGAGCACCGCGATGCCGCTCAGCAGATGGCCCAGGATGAGGCCGATCATGGTGAGCGTGGGGTTGAAGGCGTTGGGCAGCACGTGGCGGCGCAGCACCTGCGACTCGGGCACGCCCTTGGCGCGCGCGTGCGTCACGTACTCGAGCCTCAGCACCTCGATGGTGCTGGCGCGCGACATGCGCGTGAGCACGCCGGTCTCGACCAGCACCAGCGTGACGATCGGCAGGATGACGTACAGCAGGCCCTGCGAGAAGTCTTCCGACATGGGCACGTAGCCCACCACCGGCAGCCAGTGCAGGTACTGGCCGAAGAACATCAACAGCAGCAGGCCGAGCCAGAAGCTCGGCACCGACAGCATCAGCGTGGCCGCGCCGATGATGGCGAGGTCGGTCGGCCGGTCCTTGCGCCAGGCGGCGACGAGGCCGGCGGGCACGGCGATCAGCGAGGCCAGCGCCACGGCGGTGAGCACGATCACGGCGCTCACGTGAAAGCGCTCCCAGATCAGCGGCAGCACGGCCAGGCCGTTGGTGGTAGACACGCCCAGGTCGCCGGTGAGCGCGTGGCGCAGCCACACGACGTACTGGGTGACCAGGGGCTGGTCCAGCCCCATCTGCTGGCGGGCGAGTTCGAGCTGCGCCGGGTCGGCGCCTTCGCCGAGCATGAGCTGCACCGGGTCGCCCGGAATCAGCCGCATGAGCGTGAAGACGGCAATCGACACCAGCAGCAGCGTCGGGACCGTCATGGCGATCCGGCGCAAGAGGTAGGCAAGCATGGCGGCGGCGCCCCGTCAGCCGCGCGCGTCGAGCCGGACGTTCCAGAACCGCGGCTTGGCCGGCGCCCAGCCCTTGAAGCCGGTCACGCTCTTGCGCATGGCGGTGGCGTCGCTGGCGTTGAAGAGCACGACCATCGGCACGTCCTGCAGCATCTGCTTGTGCAGCTCGTCGAACAGCACCTGGCGGCGCGCCTTGTCGCGCGAGACCATGCTCTCGGTGAGCCGGGTCTGCGCGGCGGCGCTGTCCCACACCTTGCGCGGCTGCGTGGCCTTGTCGCCGGACACCATCTCGTAGTTGAGCGAGGGGTCGATGCGGGCCGAGTAGATGAAGGCCATGCTCTGGTACTGGCCCTTGGTGTAGCGGTCGAGCTGCGTGGCCCAGTCGAGCACTTCCAGTTCGATGTTGATGCCGGCCTCGGAGGCCATGGCCTGCACCAGCACGGCGGCCGAGTACAGCGCCTCGTAGCGCTTGTTGGCGACGAGCTTGATCGGCTGGCCGCGGTAGCCGGCTTCGGCCAGCAGCTTCTTGGCGCCGGCGATGTCGCGCTTGTAGCCACCGGCCTGCACGGCGCTGTAGAACGGGCTGGACGAAGGCACGACCGAGTTGTTGACGGCCGACAGGCCCTCGGTGACCGACTTGGCGATCTCGGGCGTGTCGAGCGCCAGTGCCAGCGCGCGGCGGATGCGCACGTCCTTCAGCAGCGGGTCGGTGGTCTGCAGGAGCAGCGCCACCATGGTCATCACCGGCGTGGTGTCGACGCGAACGTCGCTGCGACCGCGCATCTCGACCACGTCGGCCGGGCTGGGGCTGATGAAGGCGTCGATGCCGCCGCTGTACAGCGCCGCCTTGGCCGCGGCCGAGTCGGGAATGACGACGAAGCGCAGGTTCTCGATCTCGGCCTTCTTGCCGCCCGTGAGGCCGTCGCGCGCTTCGGGGCGCGAGGTGTAGCCGTCGAAGCGCGTGAGCTCGATGTACTGGCCGCGCTTCCACTCCTTGATCTTGTAGGGGCCGGTGCCCACGGGCTCCTTCCACTGGCCGTCCGCGCCCAGCGAGCTGCGGTGCAGGATGGCGGCGCCGCCGCAGTCGGGGCGCGCCATCATGGTGAGAAACAGCGCGCTCGGGCGCTCGATCTTGAACACCACCGTCTTCGGCGTGGGCGCTTCCACCGCGAGCACCTTGGTCATGCCCTTGCCGTCGAACTCGGGCAGGCAGCGCCAGCCGCTGGTGGGCTTGAGGTAGCGCTGCCAGCTCCACACCACGTCGTCGGCGGTGAGCACCGCGCCGTTCTGGAACTTCACGCCGTCGCGCAGGGTGAAGGTGTAGGTCAGGCCGTCGGCCGAGGTGTCGACCTTGCTCGCGAGCATCGGGCCGACCGAGGTGTCTTCGCGCAGCGCGACCAGGCCTTCGACCACGTGGATGAGCACGTTGTCGGTGTTGTCGTCGCGGTTGCCGCCGGGGTCGGTGGAGCGGATGTCGGAGTTGATCTGGATCCGCATCGTCTGGCCGGCCGGGGCCTGGGCGAAGGCCGCACTGGCGGCCAGGCCGAGGCCGAGGACCAGCGCGGCGGCGGTGCGCGCAGCGGGAGGGAGGGACG
>NZ_JBWKYF010000064.1:0-40676 GCF_059423605.1 Variovorax sp. GW460-12-1-14-LB1 | reverse complement strand
AGGGTAGGGTTTTACGTGGGTCAGTCTTAGACGGAAATTACTGCGTTAACTGGGTCAAATTTCGGCGGCAATCAACAGTGTAGGAGGCAGCGGTCTTGCCTTCGACTGCTTCAAACACCGGAAACAGGTCGTCGGGCAACGCGAAGAAGTGTCGCTGTGTCATGTCCGTCGATCGGTTTTTGGCAAATTGGAAGGCAGGCGCGAACGTCCGTTGTTGGCAGACTGGCGCCAGCAGCATGCTACCTTCCGGACCGATACGGCTCGTTGGAATCACAGATGGACGTACATCAGCCTCGCCGCCCGCACCGACCCGGTTGGCTGCCCGTTGTCGACGCCGCGCGTTGCACGGGCTGCGGCTGGTGCGTCGCTGCGTGCGACCTTCACCTTCTCAGTCTCGAAGTCGAGCAATGGAAGAAGTTGTCGACGCTTCAAGACGCGGATCGGTGCACGGGCTGCAGCGATTGCGCAGTGACTTGCCCTTTTCATGCGATCACCATGCGAAAGGGCTGAAACGCCCTCGCCGCCCAGGCACTCCGCAGACCCGGGCGCGTGAGCCGGACGGTCGCGGGTGCCACGCCCCGTTCGACCATCCCGAAGAAGTCTCTTCCCGAGGCCTCTCACCTCGGCTCAGCTTTGGGACTTTGCGTATTCCTCCGCGCTCATCATCTCCAGCCCGACGAACGGCGCGTTGCCTTCGACCCATGCGTCGTGACCCGGCGGAATGGTGTACGACATGCCTTCCTCGATGACAGTCTGCGAGCCGTCATTCATTTGCACGGTGATCCGGCCGGACACCGCATACCCGACGTGAGCCACCTGGCAACTGTCCGTGCCCACGACCGGCTTGATGCACTTCGACCAGCGCCACCCGGGCTCGAACTTGAAGCGTCCGAGCGTGTAGCCCTCGAGGCGGACCACTTCAACCCGGGTCTTCTCAGGCTCCCGAACCTCATCCGGTTCGTCATGGGATTTCGTCTGAAGCTTGTTGACGTTCATCGGACTTGCCATCGCGACTCTCCTTGCGACACGAGTGAGCAAACAGTCCGCGGCAGTCTCGTGCCGAACCGCACGTGAACGATGGAATGGTAGTCCTGGGCCACGCGTGCAGTGATCTATTTCTTGCACGAAAGCGCCGCTCTTTCGAAGAGCGTCATGTGGCAGTTTGCGTAAGCCGGGTTACAGAAAATCTTCGTCCACCACCAGCGACAGCACGGACCAGCGCAGTCGCTGGGCCCAGTTCGATTCGGGCTCCCGGTGAAGCACCCAGCGACGTCCGTCGCGCAGGAAGCTCCATTGCAGGCCGCCTCGCAGAGGTACCTCGCTCACGGTGAAGCTCGCGGGCATGCGCACGCGCTGGATCAGGTCGGCCAGTTCGCTGGCCAGCGCGGGGCTGTCGACGATCAGGCCCAGTTCGGTGTTGCAGTGCGCCGAGCGCCGGTCCATGTTCATCGACCCCACGTAGAACCAGCGCCGGTCGACCACCGCCAGCTTGGCGTGCAGGCGACCGAGCGAGCCGCGGCTGCTTTCGGTGTCGCTCCAGGCGGGATGCGCTTCGCTGGCCGGCATCAGCTCGTACAGCATGGCGCCCATCTGCAAGAGGGCGCTGCGGTAGCGCGCGTAGCCGTAGTGCACCAGCGGTTCGTCGGTGGTGGCGAGCGAATTGGTCATCAGCGACACGCGCGCGCCCTCGCGGCTCGCCTGGCTCAGGGCCTCGATCATGCGGGGCATGGGCACGAAGTAGGGCGAGACGACGAGCACCTCCGAGCGCGCGGTCCGGAACAGGTCGAGGTTCGCGGCCATGACCGCGCCCTCGCGGCCTTGCGGCGCTGCGGCTTCTTCGACGTTGCCGCCGGCATCATCAGCGAAGCGGCCTGGCACCGCCGCGTCCGCAACCACGCGCACCTGCGCAGGCACCAGCGCGACGCGCCCCTGCGCCAGCTGCGCGCCGACCGGGCCGCGTCCCAGCGCATCGGGTTCGTCGGCAGGAGGCATGAAATGCGCGAGGTCGCGCACCAGCGCGGCGAAGCGTTCGCGCGCAGGAGCCGCTGCCGGGGCGCTTTCGGCCGCAATGGCTTCGAAGGGGTACGACAACGGTCCGTTCCAGAAGGCGTCGAAGCTTGCCGACAGCGCGCGCACCGCCGGCCCGGCCAGCAGCGCGTCCATGTCGATGAAGTTCGCCGGCTTGCTGCGCCCGAAGTACTCGTCGGCGATGTTGCGTCCGCCGGTGATGGCGAAGCTGTTGTCGGCAATGAAGAGCTTGTTGTGCATGCGCCGGTTCACGCGGCCGATCTCGTGCAGCGACAGCAGCACGCGTGTGCGCAGGCCGCCGCTGCGCACCGGCAGCGGGTTGAAGACGCGCACCTCGACGTTGGCGTGCGCGGCCAGCCCGGCCAGCATCTCGTCGTCTCCGCCCGTGTACAGGTCGTCGACCAGCAGGCGCACGCGCACGCCGCGCTGCGCCGCGTCGCGCAGCTCGCGCAGGAACTGCCGCCCCGCGCTGTCTGGGGCCACCACGTAGTACTGCGCGTCGACGGTGTGTTGTGCGGCCTGCGCGAGTGCGATGCGTGCGTCGAAGGCCTGGTCGCCGCCGGGCAGCAGGCGCACGCCGGACACATCGGACATTGCGGGCATCGCACTGTCCGCAGCCGGCAGCGACGCGGCGGCGATGCGCGCCAGGGGGCTGTCCCCGAGGTCGGTGCGCGCGTGCGACGCGACACGGGGTACCTCGCCGGGCAATGCGGCGCAGCCCGCCAGCAGCGAGACGGCGAGCATGGCCGCGGCGCAGAGCCAGCGGGCGAGCGCCACATGGTGCAGCGCCAGGATGCAAAAGCGGCACGCAAGGGGCTCCCATGCGGCACGCAGCGCGGCAAGAGACTGGGGGGTGTTCATGGCGGACCTCGGTGCATCGGATGCGAAGTGGCGATCGATGCAGGCAGTTTTCCGCGGGGCGCGCGCCGCAACCATTGCGCGCAGCGCCTAGTCCCCGGCGTGGCCATCCGACTAGGCCTTTGGTGTAGGTGAGCACGCTCGCTTCTTGGGGGGCTTTGCGCTAATCTGCATTCAGGACGGGGAGGGTCACCGTAGACGAGAGGCCTGTATGAAGGTTCTGCTGGTCGATGACCACGAGATCGTCTGGAACGGCACGCGCCTCCTGCTGGAGCGCATGGCCGCCGAGATCGAACCCGGCCGTCCCTTCCATTTCGACGCCGTGCGGGACGCCGAGCAGGCCTGCCAGCGCGACCCCACCGGCATCGATCTGCTGCTGCTCGACTACCACCTGCCCCAGCTGTCCGGGCTGGCAGCGCTCGAGGCCGTGAAGGCGCACTTCGAGGCCACGCCCGTGTGCATGCAGTCGGCGGAAAGCTCGCCGCAGCGCGTGCGCGAGGTCATCGAGGCCGGCGCGGCCGGCTTCATTCCCAAGTCGTACCGGCTCGAGGACATGGAGGCCGCCCTGCGCGTGGTGCTGCGCCACAAAATCTACCTGCCGGCCGAGTTCGTGCTGGCCGACGACGTGACCCGCGCGCGCGACCCCGACGAGCTGCCGCGCGAAGACCTCGCGGGTTTCCTGCGCGTCGAGCTGTCGCCGCGCCAGCGCGAGGTGCTGGCGCTGGCGATGCGGGGCATGCCGGTCAAGCTGATCGCGCGCCAGCTGCTGATTGCCGAGGGCACCGTGAAGGTGCACCTGTCGATGGTCTACCGGGCGCTGGGCGCGCGCAACCGCACCGATGCCATGTGCCGCGTCTTCGACGCGCAGGCGGCATGGGCGCTCGAGGCTGCGTGAGCATGCCGGCCGCGCTGGACGAACTGGACGAGCGGCGCCTGCAGGTCGTCGCCGAGCAGGCCGTGGGGTTGCGCTGGCAGATCCTGCTCACCGCCGTCGTCGTCGCGGCCATCGTCTGGCGCGATGTGCCGACGCCCTGGGTGCTCGGCTGGTTCGCGGCAGTGATCGCCAGCCGCGAGTGGCGCGCCGCCGCGCTCGCGCGCATGGCCGCCGACCGCGCCCGCCCCATCGCCGCGCGGCTGCGCGCCACCGTGCGCTGGAACGTGCTGATCGGTGCCTGCAACGGTTCCGCGGCGCTGTTCATGGCCCGGCTCGACCCGACGCTGGACGCGGTCCTCACGATGATCCTGGTGTCCTGGGGCGCGGGCGCCGTGTCGACCAGCGCGACAGTGATGCCCGCCTTCCTGGCCTACGCAGGGCTGCTCTTCGTGCCCACGGCGGCCATGTGGCTGGCGGCCGGCGGCTGGCTCGGCGGGGGCGTGGCCGCGCTGGTGCTGATGTTCTTCGGCGTGCAGACGCGCTTTGCCCGGCGCAACCTGCAGACCTTCGAGGAGTCGTTCGGCATCCGCGCCGAGAACCAGGCGCTGGCCACCTCGCTGGAGTTCGAGCGCGCGCAGCTGGCCATTGCGCGCGACCAGGCGGTGCGCGCCAACAACGACAAGAGCCGCTTCCTGGCCGGCGCCAGCCACGACCTGCGCCAGCCCCTGCAGGCGATGGCGCTCAACGTGGGGGCGCTGCGCCACGTGGCGATGGCGCCCGATGCGCGCGCGATCGTCGAGGTGGTCGACAGTAGCCTGGAGCAGCTGCGCGCCATGCTCGACGCGCTGCTCGACGTCTCGAAACTCGACGCCGGCGTGGTGGTGGCCCAGCCGCAGCGCGTGCAGATCGACCGGCTGCTGACCGCCGTGATGGCCAGCTTCGGTGCCGCGGCGGCGGCGCGCCGGGTCGCGCTGCACACCGACTGTCCGCCCGGCCTGGCGGTGCGCACCGACCCCGACCTGCTGCGCCGCATGCTGGCCAACCTCGTGGACAACGCGATCAAGTTCTCGCCCGCGGGCGGGCAGGTCGAGGTGCGGGTCCGCACGCAGGACGCATCGGACGCCGGGGTCGAACTGACCGTGCAGGACAGCGGCCCCGGCATCGCCCCCGAGAACCACCGGCTCGTGTTCGAGGACCTGGTGCAACTCCAGGCCACGGGCTCCGGCACCGCGCCTGCCGCAGGGCATGGCCTGGGCCTGGGCATCGTGCGGCGGATGGCCGAGCTGCTGGGCGTGCCGGTCGAGCTCGAGTCCCGCCTCGGCGCGGGCGCCTGCTTTCGCCTGCGGCTGCCGCGCGCCGCGCCCGTCGGCGCCGACGGCTGCGAGGGCGACGGCACCGGTGCACCGTGGAGCCTGGCAGGGCGCTGCGTGCTGGTGCTGGAGGACGACCCGATGGTGCGCGGCGCCTACCTCAACGCGCTGGGCGCGATGGGCTGCCGCGTGCTGTCCGCCGCCACGCTCGACGAGGCGCTGGCGCAGGTCGACGAGCCCGATGCGGTGGTGCTCGACTGCCGGCTCGGCGGCGGCGTCTCGGGCTTCGATGCCGCCGAGCGCCTGCGGGCGCGGCGCAGTGCACAGCCGGCACGCCCCGCGCTACCCATCGTCATGGTCACGGCCGACACCGACCCCGCGGTGGTCGAGGCGGCGCGGCGGCAGGCGCTGCCGCTGCTGCGCAAACCTGTCGACGACCAGACGCTCGGCCGCGCGCTGGCCGCAGCCATCGAGCATTCCTGAATCCGCGATCCATTCCGCGAGGAGCCGAACATGAACGACGGTGGCCGCGACGACGAGGATGACCCCGGCGACCGCCTGCTCTCGCAGGGCGCCGAGGTGCTGGTGCGCGAGATCGCCGCGGCGCCGCCCGACGCGCTGCACTGCGATGTGCTGGTCATCGGCAGCGGCTACGGCGGCGCGGTGGCGGCGGCACGCTTGGCGGGCGCGCTGTCGCTGGACGCGACGCCCGGCATCGCACCGGGCGCCGTGCCGATCAAGGTCTACGTGCTGGAGCGCGGCAGCGAATACCTGCCGGGCGAGTTTCCGGCCACCTTCGCCGAACTGCCGGGGCACGTGCGCTTCAGCATGCAGGACGGCCGGCCCGCGCGCGGCAACGCCTCGGGGCTGTTCGACCTGCGCCTGGGCGGCGAGGTGAACGCGCTGCTCGGCAACGGGCTGGGCGGCGGGTCGCTCATCAATGCGGCGGTGATGGAGCGCGCCACGTCCGATGCCTTCGAGGGCGGTGCCTGGCCCGGGGGCCTCGATCTTGCCGCGCTGGCGCAAGGCTACGGCAAGGCCGAGGCCATGCTGGGCCTGGAGCAGATTCCCGAGAGCGTGTCGAAGCTCGACTCCCTGCTGAAGGCCGGCGCGCGGCTGCATGCGGCGGGCGGCAAGGCCCATGTCGCCATCGCCTTCGACGACGGCACGCGCACGCCGGCCCAGGTGGCGATGCACCGCTGCCTGCGCTGCGGCGACTGCGTGAGCGGCTGCAACCACCGCGCCAAGAAATCGCTGGACACCAACTACCTGGCGCTGGCCCACGCACGGGGCGCGCGCCTGTTCACCGGCGGCACCGCGCACCGCATCGCGGCCCTGCCGGGAGGGGGCGGCTATGCCGTCGAGTTCTTCTTCACGGACCGGCGCAAGGCACGCACCGACAACGCCCGGCCCTACGTGGTGCGCGCGCGGCGGGTGGTGGTGGCTGCCGGCACGCTGGGCTCCACCGAGCTGCTGCTGCGCTCCAGGGGCCCGGGCCTGCCCATATCGCAGGCCGTGGGCCGCGGCTTCTCGGCCAACGGCGACATGATCGCGGTGGCGGCGGCGCAGAACGACGAAGCGCTGTCCAGCGCGCCCGAAGGCGAGGCGCCGGCGCAGCGCGGCATCGGGCCGACCATCACCGGGTTGCTGCGCACCTGCGCGACGCGGGGCGAGCGCCCGCTGGTGATCGAGGAGTTCGCCATTCCCGCGCCGCTGCGCCGCCTGCTGGCCGAGGTGGTGACCACGACCGACGCGCTGCAGGCGCTCGCGCACATGGACCTCGACCTGCACGCGCCAGACGAAGGGCGCGATCCCCTGGCCGTGGACGACGACATGCTGCGCCGCACGCCGGTCTACGGAATGATGGGCGACGACGGGGCGGCCGGCCAGATCCGCTTCGTCGGTCATGGCGGCGAGGGCGCCGTGCTGGCCGACGCGCAGGTGCGCGTGACGTGGCCGAAGGTGGCCGCGCTGCCCGTGTTCGAGGCGCAGATGCGCGCCCTGCATGCGGCCCACGATGGCGTGGGCGGACTCGGCGGGCGCGTGCTGGCCAACCCGCTGTGGAAACCGATACCGCCGTTCGGCAGCCTCGCCGACCTGGTCGGCCAGCTGGAGGGCGTGGGCTCGGTGCTGACCGTGCACCCGCTGGGCGGTTGCCGCATGGCCGACGGGTGCGAGCGCGGCGTGGTCGACAGCTGGGGCCGCGTCTACGACGGCGCTGCGGGTGCTTCTGCTGTGCCGTCGCTGCTGCCGGGCCTGGCGGTGCTTGATGGCTCGATCGTGCCGGTGTCGCTCGGCATCAACCCCTCGCTCACCATCGCCGCGCTGGCCGAGCGCGCGGTGCCCGTGCTGGCCGAGGACTGGGGCTTGGCGCTGGCCGGTTCGCCGCAGCCGCCGCCGTCGCAGCGCCCGTTGCGCCGCGACCTGACCCGTCCCCATGCGCCCGCGCCCACGCGCGTCTCGCTGCGCGAGCGCATGACGGGCCGCGTGCACATCGACGGCCAGGCCTTCGCGCTGAGCGCCGAAGTCGAATTCGAGCCGTTCGACGTGCCGTCCCTGCGCGCGGCGCCGCGCGTGCTGTCCCAGCCGGTGGTGGTCCTGCGCTTCGGCAAGGGCGACGACGCGCCCGTCGCGCATTGCACCGGCACCGCATCGATGCTCGTGCGCGAGAAGAGCGACAGCATCGAACGCATCCTGCGCAGCCACGGGTTGGCACGCAAGAAGCTGCTGGCGCTGGTGCAAAGCCTGCTGGACGCGCGCGCCGCTTCGGCCGGCGGCGCGATCGACGAGGACGATGCCGTCTTCGAGGGCCCCGCCATGGCCGACCTGCTGGCGCTGTGCTCGCACCTGGGGCAGGTGCGCCTCATCGACTACGACTGGACGGTGGCGCGCATCGCGCACGGCGCGCCGCTGAAGGAGGGCGATCGGCTGCGGCTCACCAAACGCATCGCGTTCGTCGAAGGCGGCAACCCGTGGCGGCAGCTGAGCGAGGGCGAACTGCAGCAGCTCGGCCCCGATGCGCCGAAGCCGCTGGGCCGTCTGGTGCTGGACCCTTCCTACTTCGTCGAGACGCTGCAACCCCTGCTGCGCGTCGAGCACCAGCAGGACATGCCCAACCAGCTGGCCGACCTGGCCGAGCTGGCGCTGTGGGTGCTGCGCATCGTGCTGCACATTCACCTGCTGCACTTCGTGCCGCCGCCCGACTCGCCGCAGCGCGACTGGGAGCGTCTGCCCGGCGAGGTGTACGGCGTGCGGCCCGAGCCGGTCGAGCTCGTCACCGCGGCCGGCCCGGGCAGCGCGCCGCCGCGGCTGCTGTCGCGCTACCACCCGCCGGTGCGCCGCGCGGGCACGCGGCCTGTGATGCTGATCCACGGCTACGGCGCGAGCGGCTCCACCTTCGCGCACAGGAGCATCCCCGGCAACCTGGTGCACAGCCTGCTCGCGGCCGGGCGCGAGGTCTGGGTGCTCGACCTGCGCACCAGCATCGGCTTTCCGAACCGGCCGCGGCGCTATTGGTCGTTCGACGAGGTGGCCGAGATCGACATTCCGGACGCCTTGCGCACCGTGCAGGCGGCGCATGCAACGCCCGACGAAGCGGCGCCCATCCAGATCGACGTGGTGGCCCATTGCATCGGCGCCGCCATGTTCAGCGTGGCGGTGCTGCGCCTGCCGGGGCTGCATGCCTCCATCGGCGCGGTGGTGCTGTCGCAGGTGGGACCGCTGCTGCGCGCCACGGCCTTCAACCGCTTCCGGGGCTATGTGGCGGGCTACCTGCAGCAGTTCATCGGCATCGACGAGTTCGACACGCGACCCACGCTCACGCGCATGAAGCGCCTGCTCGTCGACGGCCTGCTGGCGACCTTTCCCTACCCCGATGACGACGGGGAGGCGCAGCGCTTGCGCGAGGCGCCGGGCTTCGCGGCCGTGCGGCACCGGGCCGACGCCATCTTCGGCCAGACCATGCGGCTGCACAACATCGGCAAGGACACGCTCGATGCGCTCGATTCGATCTACGGCTTCGTGAAGGTGCGCGGCCTCGCCCAGGTCGGCAACTACGCCCGCGAAGAAGTGCTGACCGATGCCGGCGGGCAGGGCCATGCAGTGGGCTTCGAGCAGGTCGGCCAGCGCTTCGGCTTTCCGGTGTTCATGCTGCACGGGCAGCGCAACGCGGTGTTCGACTGGCGCGGCTCGTACGACAGCTTCTGGCTGCTCAAGCGCGTGTTCGGCAAGGACGAAGGCCTGCCGCGGGAGCCTCCGCAGCTGCCGGAACCGTCGGACGCTTCGAAGCCTTCCGGGGGCGACCTGTTCCTCGGCGAAGGTACCCCGCACCAGCTGCTGGTGCTCGGTGACTACGGCCACCAGGACACGCTGATCGGCGAGAAGGCCTGCATCGACGTGTTCCCGCACATCGTGCGCTTCCTCGAAGCCTTCGACCACAAGCCCGGCCGCGGCCATCCGGTGCCGCCCGACTGGCGGGCCAGCCTGCCGTGGACCGGCCCGTGGCTCGGTCACGCGAGCCGCGCGGCGGGCAACGCGGGCCGGCTGCATTGCCGGCTGGCGCTGCGCCCGCCGCCCGCGCATGTGTCGGCGCGCGCCGTGGTCTTCGTGCCTGCGTGGCGCCGCGACGGGCGCTGGTGCTTCGACTTCGAATGGATGGTGGGCCTGGAGACCACGCGCGACAAGCTCCTGCAGGAGGCGGTGGAGATCGACCTGTTCGACGATCGGCTTGCCGACTACCAGGGCTTCGCGGTGCTGACGGCGCACGACGACCTGCCCATGGCGCGCGGCCCCCTCGAGGTGCTGGGCCGGAGGCTGCCGGCCGGGCTGTTCGCGCAGCCGCAGGACGAGCCCATCGAGCCCATCCGCAACCAGGTGATGAAGACGCTGGACGCCGCCACCGACGCGCAGCGCGAGCGCGCCGTGGTGCGCCTCGACCCCGCATGGACCGGCGCCGTGCAGCGCGAGGGTGAGCCCGCACAGGCCTCGCTGTGCTTCGTGCTCGCCAGTTGCCAGTACGTGCCGGGCCTGGTCGACCGGGTGCCCGCGCAGGCGTCGTACCGGCGGCTCGCGCAGCGGCTCGAGGTGCTCGCGCCACCGCACAAGCCGCAACTGCTGGTGTTGGCCGGCGACCAGGTGTATGTCGACCAGACCGCCGGGCTCTTCGTGCCGGCCGGCGGCGACGACGTCGGCCAGGCCTATGCGCTCACCTTCAGGCTGGAGGCGCTGCGCCAGGTGATGGCCTCGCTGCCGACCTGTCCGCTGCTCGACGACCACGAGGTGATGGACGACTGGGAGCCGGGCCCCGACCCCTATGGAACGCCGGCCGTGCGCGCCGCGCTCGACGGCTACGTCGCGCAGCAGCACAAGCTGGTGCGAGGCATCGGCCCGCACCGCGACCCGCGTCCCTTTGACTACCGCATGGCGCCGGCCGGTTTCCCGTTCTACATGCTCGACACGCGCAGCACGCGACAGCGGCGGGCGCTGCGCACGGACGCGCAAGCCGTGCCGCTGGACCAGGCGGCGATCCGTGCCGAGGCCGGCATGGGCGACCTGAAGAAGTGGCTCGAGGCCGCGCCCGCCGGGCTGCCCAAGTTCATCGTGTCGCCGGTGGCGCTGTTCCCGATGCCGCGCGCGGCCGTCTTCGGCGACCCGGCACAACGCCTGGGGATGGACGACTGGAGCGGCTACCCGGCCTCGCAGCGCGCGCTGCTCGAACTGCTGCGCGACACCACCGCGCGCCACGTGGTGGTGCTGTCGGGCGACCGCCACATGTCGAGCGTGTCGAGCCTCTGGCTGCAGGCGGCGGGCGGGCCGGTGGAGGTGATCTCGGTCGTGTCCTCGGGCCTGTATGCACCCTGGACCTTCGTCAATGCGCGGCCCGACGCGTTCTGGCTCGACGGCCGGGTCGAGCTCGGCGCCGTGCCGGGTGCCTTCGGCGCCACCATGGTCACGGCGGCCGTGGGCACCGGCAACGGCTTCGCCGTGCTGCAGGTGGAGCGGGGTGCCACCTGCCATTGGCGGCTCGGCGTCACCCTCGACCTGGACGACGGGCTCACGCAGTGCCTTCGCGACCTCGATCCCGCCGGCGGTGGCTGGACGGTGCAGGGGCCGGCGCGCTTCGCACGCAAGCAGCGCCTGTGATCCGCGACAGCAGGCAGAAGAAACGGGCCCGCGAAATCGACAGGCCGTTTACAGGCACCGTACGCACGACACAGTGCCATACAAGCCACTGCACAGTTGCCTTCACAGTGCTCTTCCGCCGTCGCCGGCGCCGTTGCCACGGAGTTTGCGTAGGCCACCCACAACGCCCTTCGGCCACCTTGCCGAGGGGCCATCGGAGCACAAGCCGTGTCGTCGCAGAAAAAGAACGCCGCCTTCCTCGTCTCGACCTCGGGCCACCGCCTCCCGGCGTGGCCGCGGCGTGCAGGAAGAAGCAGGCCTCGTTCGCGTACGCCGGCTGGATCTGGCGCGCAGAAAAGTAGCGCTTTTTAGTTAATGCCATGTAACGCCATCGGGCGTTACCGACAGGCCAACCAGGCGCTTGGACGCACGCGCTCGGCTGAACGCATGCTGACTGCGCGACGTCAGAGGGGCATGTCATGTTCACCCGTTACGCCATCCGCGCGCTGCTGTGCATCGCCGTCGTGCCGGCCATCTCCGAGGAGCCCGCACCCATTCATGGCCGCGTGTTCCTGAGCAAAGCCGAGGTCGAGAGCACCTTGATCGGCAAACCCATCGTCTCGAGCAATCTGTCGACCGGCATGGTCTCGCGCTGGCAGTTCTATACGGATGGCCGCGTCGACTTCGTCAACCAGAGCGGGCCCGGCAAGGCGTCGGGCAAATGGGTTCTCAACGCCGACGGCTCGATGTGCGTGACGATGATTTCTCGAACCGGGTGCCGCTACTGGTTCAGGAACGAGAAAGACGGTGCCATTGCGAATGCCAGGACCAGGGAGCCGAATGCGCCGACCGTGGCCGAGATACGGTTCGAGTGATGGTGGGAGACAACGCCCTCAACGCGCCGGTGATGAAAGCGCACGCATCCAGCGTTCGCGCTCTTCGTCTTCCAGCGCCAGCAGGCTCTCTGGCGACCCGCCGCCGCCGACCACGCGAAGGTCCTGCAACTGCTTGCGCACCTCGGGCTTGGCAAGCACCTGGGCCACGGCTTCCTGCAAGGTGCGATTGGACGCGGCCTCCGAATTCGCGGGCGCCCAGAGGCTGAAGTGGTCGTAGGTCGTGTAGCCGCTCAAGGGCGCGCTCGAGCCCAGCGTCGGCCACGGCACGCCCTCGAAGCTTTGCGGGTGCGCCGGGTCGGCGGTGGTGCCCAGCACACGCAACTGGCCGCGTCGCACGGCGACCGCCACGCCGTTCACGGGCGCGAACAGCAGGTCCACCGCATGCTCCTTCGTGATGACGTCTGAGTCGGGGTACATGCCCTTGAAGACCACGCGCTGCACGTCGACGCCGCTCGCTGCGCGGAACTGGCCGAAGGCGAGGTGGCCCGTCCAGCCGTCGTCGCCCGTGCCGATGCGCAGGCTGCCCGGGTGGGCCCGTGCGTAGGCCAGCAGGTCGTCCGTGCTGCGGATGCCCAGCGTGTCGGCCTTCGTGCTGTCGATGGCCAGCACCAGAGGCTCCGATGCCAGCAGCGTGACGGGGCGAAGGGAATGCATCAGCGCATCGATCGGCGCGGCCTGGTGCACGCCCTCGATGCCTCCGCGCGGCAGCCGCAGTGCCGCAAGCAGGACCTTCTCGTTGCCGCCCTCCGTCATCAGCCGGCGATAGTCGGCCTCGGTGGCTGTCGGCACGTGATCGACCTGCACGCTGCGTCCCAGCAGGGTGGGCAAGTGGCTGGCCAGCATCTCGGCATAGTGGCCGCTGCGGCCACCGGGCGGAACCAGCACGGTGACGTGCAGCGCGGGCTGCGGCACGGCGGCAAGCCATTGCCCTGCATCGTTCATCAGGCCATAGCGTATTTCCCACGCGCCGCCCGTGGACGTGTTGCGCACCAGGGCTTCGGCCACCCAATGGCGGCCCACGCGGTGGAACTGCCGGATGATCGGCCGTTCGTCCTGCCACCCGGGCGGCCGCCAGTCCTGCGGGAACGCGCCCGAGACGACGGCGTAGCCATGACGGAACCGGCGCGCCGATTCGAACTGCGGCGCGATCGCCCATTGGCCCCGCGCGTTCTGGTAGCCCCATCGGCCGGTGGCCGCGTCCTTGACCGGCCGCAGCGCGGCGCCGGCATTGCTGCCGCCGCGCAGTCGTTGCCAGCGGCACACCTGCGGCGTGCTGGCGTTGCGCTGGAGGTCCAGCCCGTCGGCGGTGCACAGTTGGATGCGCCGCTGGGCGGTGGCATCGGGCCGCTCGCCGAAGATGAACGGAATCACCATGCGTCCTCGCGCGTCGATCAGGCCCGAGCCGGTGGAGCCAGGCGTCACCATCTGCCGCTTGTAGTCCATCCAGCGTGCCGTGGTGATGTCCCGCGGCGGGGCGGGGGGGCGCCACTGCCCCCGCGCATCGCGCAGGCCGGGCTGTGCGAACACCGTGTCCACCTGCAGCTCGGAAGGCACGGGCCTGGACCCATCGGGCATCAGGTAAGAGAGGGCCGCGGGGGAGTCGGCGGAGATCGTGTCCTTGCCATCGCAACTCACGGGCGGAACGGCCCACTGGCCTTGCGCATCGATGCGCCCGTTGGCCGTGGTGGTGCGCAGCCCGCCGCCGGGCTTTCGCTCCACCAGCCACACCCGGTGCAGCGGCTGCAGTGCGGGATTGACGGAGATGTATTCCTGCCGCACGACCTGCCAGCGTCCATCGCAGAAGCTGCGCGCCGTCGGCGAAAGGAAAAGCACGCGCCCGTCGAGGCCGTCGAACAACGCGGGGGCGCGCTCGCTGTGCTTGCCCGGATTCAGGCTCAGCCAACGCGCCCGTTCGATCAGGTTGGGGGCGATGCCGATGGTGAAGGTGAAGATGTCTTCCCACGGTGGCGCCTGTGCATCCACTGGCTGCAGTTGCCAGGTCGGCTGCATCGGCAACGCGCGTTCCGGGTTGGCGTACAGCGCCTGGTAGGTCGGTGGCGCTGCGCGGGCCGGACCGAGGGCGATGCCGAGCCACAGCAGGGCGGCAAAGAGACGCAGCCGCTTCATCGGGCGAGCAAGAAACAAGGGTTCAGCCTCGGGTCGTGGCCGTAGATGGAGGCCATTCCATCGCAGGCATCGCAGTTCGCCGAGGCGCTCGCGGTTGAACGCGTGGCGGCTGTTTGCCTGCTTGAACGATTTGTGGGCCCACGCTCAAACTTCGTATGCATAGATGCAAGTGAGCTCAGCCCCTTTCAGCGCGGATTGAAAGGGCTCAGGCGCATTCTTGAGGATGGCGCCAAAGCTGGCGTTGAGTTTGCCGGCACCCATGCTGCCTTTGTACTTGATGCTCTTGGGCTTGGCTTGAAGCTGGAGCTTGTTCGAACCGGACAGCGCAGCCTCCAACCTGAAGACGCCATGGCGGAAATCAGTGGACTCGGAGGTTTCCGCCTGGGGTGAAACCAGGCGCATGGTTTGCCCGCCGTAGGAGAGCTTCAGATCGACTTCCACGATGGAGGCGGGAACATCACCCACCAAGGTGAGTGCCTGCCCCGCGTGACTGCCCGTGCAGTTCAGTCGCGCCGTATTGGCACCTGCGAGGGCCTGACCCGAGAGGGCGGACAGCAACACGAGGGTGCAGAGAGGAAAGATTTTTCTCATAGGTTTTCCAAGGCACTGACGCGATGTGTCCCGCACGACCTGCGAGACAGGCTGGGCAGCGCGAACATGCCGGTCACGGGCTCCTCCACAAAAACGTTTCTGATCATAGGCGGAGCCATTCGCCGCGGATGCTCCGCTTCTCATCGCTTTCCGCGCCCCCACTGGTCCGCCCAGGCTGACAACGGCTTCAGCGCCTTCGAAAGCCGCCGCCCTTCGTCCGTCAGTCGATAGCCACCCTCGGCATGTTCGACCAGATCGACTTCCCTCAGTTCGGTGAGCCGCGTGTTGAGCAATCGGGTGTTCGTCTCGCACGCGTCCTGCAGCGCTCTGAAGGTCAGTGAGCCCTCCCGAAGTTCCCAGAGCACGCGCAGCGCCGTGCGCCGGCCCAACAGGTCCAGCGCGACCATGAGGGGGCGGCCGGTGGTGGAGCCGCGAACTGGGTGGCCGATGCGAGGTGTCGTCATGCTTTACTTTATACAGCAACGGACCTACGATGGCGTGGCCCTTGAATCAGGAGTCTGCATGCCCGCACGCATCGAGCCAGCAACGCCACCATTTGGTGAAGACATTTCCAGGTCACTCGACAGGGTGATGAAGGGACAGCCCCCCTTGCGGCTGTTCACGACCTTGGCACGCGACCCGCGTCTGTTTCAGAAGTTCTTTGCCGGCGGGTTGCTGGACAAAGGCCACCTGAGCATCCGACAGCGCGAGATCGTGATTCACCGCACCACGGCATTGTGCAAATCCGAATATGAATGGGGCATCCATGTCACGGTCTTCTCGAGGCTCGCTGGCCTGACGCCAGAGCAGGTTCAGGCGACCGTCACGGCTTCGGCGAACGACGCCTGCTGGTCGGCCGAGGACCAGGTGCTTCTGCGCCTGTGCGACGCCTTGCACGCGCACGCCGACATCGACGATGGCCTGTGGGACGCGTTGCGAACGTACTTCAGCGAAGAAGCCATCATCGAACTGCTGATGCTGGCCGGCTTCTATCGCACCGTCAGCTACCTCACGAACGGGCTGCGCCTGCCCTTGGAAGCGTCGGGCGCACGATTCCCCGCTTGAGGCTGTCAACCAGCGTGCAACCCCAGGAGAAATCTCGATGATCAAGGTCAGTGTCATGTACCCCTACGCCGCAGGCGCGCGATTCGATCACGCGTACTACCGCGAGAGGCACATGCCCATGATGAAACGACTGCTCGGCGCAGCGTGCCTGTACTACATGGTGGACAAGGGCATCTCGGGGCGCGGTGCGGGCACCGACCCTGCGTACATCGCCAAGTGCGACTTCGTCTGCACCTCTGTCGAAGCGTACCGGGCAGCTTCTGCCCAGCACCAGGAGGAGATCCGGGGCGACATCGCCAACTACACGGACATTCAACCCATGGTGCAGATCAGCGAGGTGGTCGTGGAGCGTTCGGAGGCCTGAGTTCTCTCCGAGCGCGGGGCGTCGGCATGGAGAACAAGCCAATGAGTACGGACAGCCGCATCATCGTGTCGCTCGACTTCCCAGCCGCCGCATTGGCGGCGGACCTCGTGAAGCAACTGGGCGCAGCGACCACGCACTACAAGGTCGGCCTGCAGCTGCTGACAGCGGCAGGACCTTCGGTCGTCCGCGAGCTCGCAGAGGCAGGGAAGCGTGTCTTTCTCGACCTCAAGCTGCTGGAAATCCCCAGCTCGGTGGCGGGCGCGGTCACCGCAGCCGGACATCTGGGTGCGTCGATGGTGACGGTGCACGCCTCAGGCGGTTCCGCCGTGCTTCGCTCGGCCGTCGAGGCCGCGAGCCCGTTCCCTCAACTGAAGGTGCTTGCGCTCACCGTCATCACCAGCATGGGTGACCAGGATCTGAAAGAGGTGGGCGTTGCCTCGACGGTTCCAGAGCAGGTCGCACGGCTGGGCCGTCTGGCCGCCGCGGCCGGTTGCCATGGCGTTGTTTCGTCGCCGTTGGAGGTGAGGCTGCTTCGCGAGATCCTGCCGCCCGATGCCCTGATCGTGACGCCAGGCACGCAGCTCCCAGGCGATGAAAAGAATGACCACGCGCGGGCTGCGACGCCCTCGCAGGCCATCGGGGCTGGTGCGACGCACGTGGTCATCGGCCGCCCGATATCGCGTGCCCCAGATCCTGCGGCCGTGTTCGCGGCCGTGCGCGCAGAACTGGCTACCGCCATCCAACAACACTGAAGCGGTCAGGCGGGTTGGGGCTGGCACTTCGCCGCAGCGCCTGAACGGCCAGCACCACAGCCACGCTCATCGTGCGCAGGACGCTGGGTGCTCCCCGCAGCGAAATCAAGGAGGAGGCCGCAGGCCGGGGGACATTCGCGCAGCGAAGTACCCGGTGGCCTGCGCACGCGCCCTGAAGAGTTTCAGCGCAGCGCTTCGACCAGATCGAGCACCATGCGATCCGGCCCGAACACTTCGACCCCGTGCGCCAGCAAGGCATCCACAGCCTGCGCAATGCCATGGCTCGAAGACGATTGCTCCGCCATGTCGTTGTAATACCCCAGGTCCTTCTTCGCATTCGCCATCGAGAACTTCAGCGAATCGGTGCTGCCCGTCAGCAGCTTGGGCTTGAGGCGTTCCAGCGCCACGCCGTTGCCGCCGCCCTTGGCGAGCACGTCGACGAACACCTCGGGCTTCACGCCGGCGCGTTGCGCGCAGGCCGCGGCCTCGCACAGCAGCGCCACGGTGCCCAGCGACACGAAGTTGTGCAGCAGCTTCATCGCATGGCCCGCGCCCACATCGCCGACGTGCGTGACGTTCTCGGCAAAGCAGCGCAGCAGCGGCAGGCACGAGGCCAGCACCTCGGCGTCGCCGCCCACCAGCAGGTTCAGGCGGCCTTCGGCGGCCTCCTTGGCGGTGCGGGTCATCGGCGTGTCGAGGAAGCGGCCGCCCTTGGCGAGCACGGCCTGCGCCACCTTGGCGGTGGAGGCGGGCACGGCGGTGGAGCAGTCGATCACCACGGTGCCGGGGCGCAGCGTGGTCAGCGCGCCGTTGTCGCCGAGCATCACGGCCTCGACCTGCGGCGTGCCGGTGACGCACAGGATCAGCACATCGACCTGCGCGGCCAGCGTGGCCACGTCTTTGACCGAGGTGGCGCCGGCCTTCAGCAGGTCGGCGATCGGCTGATTGCCCGCGTGCTCCAGCACCGTGAGCTGGTGGCCGTGCTTGACGATGTTGCTGGCGATGCCGTGGCCCATCAGGCCGACGCCGACGAGGCCGACTTTGCGCGAGGTTTGTTGTTGCTGTTCAGTGGTGGTCATGAATTCATCCGTGCTTGATGGCGATGGTCTTGAGGGTCGTGAAGCCGAGCAGGGCCTCGAAGCCCTTCTCGCGGCCGAAGCCACTCGACTTCACGCCGCCGAAGGGCAGTTCTACACCACCCGCCGCCCCGTAATTGTTCACGAACACCTGGCCGCAATGCAGCCTGTGCGCCATGCGCAGCTGGCGCGCGCCATCGCGCGTCCACACGCCAGCCACCAGGCCGAAGTCCGTGCCGTTGGCCAGGCGCACCGCCTCGGCCTCGTCGGCGAAGGGCATCACGGCCAGCACCGGGCCGAAGACCTCGCGCTGGGCCAGGTCGCTGTCATGCGGCACGTCGCGGAACAGCACGGCCTCCTGGTAGTAGCCGGTGGACGGTGCCTGCGGCGACACCGTGCCGCGCGCCGCCACCTTCATGCCGCTCGCCTCGGCGGTCGCGACCATGTCGCGCACCTGGCGGAACTGCTTCTCGTTGATGAGCGGGCCCATGTCCAGGTCTTCGGCGGGCGTGCCCGCGCGCACGGCCGTGAAGCGCTTGGCGAGGCGCTGCACGACTTCTTCATAGATCGACTGCTCCACCAGCACGCGGCTGCCCGCCGAGCAGGTCTGGCCCGCGTTCTGGATGATGGCGTTGAGCAGCACGGGCTCGGCCGCGTCGAGGTCGGCGTCGGCGAACACGATCTGCGGCGACTTGCCGCCCAGCTCCAGCGTCACCGGGCAGTGGCGCTCGGCCGCGGCCAGGCCCACGCTGCGCCCGGTCATGGTCGAGCCGGTGAACGAGATGTGGTCGATGCCTGGGTGCGCGCACAGCGCGGCGCCGGCTTCCTTGCCGTAGCCCGTGACCACGTTGAGCGCACCGGCCGGAAAGCCGACCTCGGTCGCGATCTCGGCCAGGCGCAGCAGCGAGAGGCTCGCGTCTTCCGCCGGCTTCACCACGCAGGCGTTGCCCGCGGCGAGCGAGGCGCCCACGCTGCGGCCCGCGATCTGCATCGGGTAGTTCCAGGGAATGATGTGGCCCGTCACGCCGTGCGGGATGCGCACCGTGAGCACGGTGTAGCCGCGCTCGTAGGGCAGGGTGTCGCCGTGCAGCTTGTCGCAGGCACCGGCGTAGTACTCGAAGTAGCGCGCCAGCGCGGTCGCGTCGTTGCGCGCCACGCGCAGCGCCTTGCCGGTGTCGCGTGCCTCGAGCTGGGCCAGCTCTTCGTGGTGCTGCATCACGGCGGCGCCGAGCTTGGCGAGCAACCGGCCGCGCTCCAGCGCGGTGGTGGCGCCCCAGGGGCCGTCGAAGTGCTCGCCCATGGCCTGGCGCGCGGCGCGCACGGCGGCATCGATGTCGGCGGCGGTGCCGCGCGCGATTTCGCCGAATTTCTGGCCGTCGCTCGGGTCGATCACGTCGATGGTGGCGTCGACTTCGGACGCCACGCGGCGGCCGTCGATGTAGTGGGTGGCGGTCATGGGAAGGTGTGTCTCCGTATGGCGGTTCAGATCGGCTCAGGCCAGGGCTTCTGGGCGCCGCGAATCTGTTCGAAGGCGCGGCTGAACTGCAGCACGCCCAGGTCGTCGAAGCGGCGGCCGGCCACCTGCAGGCCGATGGGCAGGCCTTCGACCGAGTAGCCGCAGTTGACCGACGCGGCAGGCTGCTCCGACATGTTGTAGGGCACCGTGAAGCCGATGTGTTCCAGCGGCCGCATCGGGTCGTTGGTGGGCGAGGCATGGTCCGCGGGCGCGGGCATGTTGGGCGACACCGGCGAGATCACGAAGTCGTAGGCCTTGGTGGCGGCGACCGTGGCCGCGCGCGTGGCGACGAATTGGCTGTAGCCGTCGAAGACGTGCGCGCCCGAGAAGCCGGCCGCGCTCTCGGCCCATTCGCGGATGTACGGCAGGATCTTCGCGCGCTGTTCGGCGCTCATGGCCTGCATGTCCAGGCACGAGCGCATGCGCCAGAAATGGTCCATGCCCTGCAGCATCTGCGGCGTCATGAAGGCGGGGATTTCCTCGACGTGTGCGCCGGCGGCCTCGATGCGTTTCGCGGCATCGCGCACGGCCTGCGCGATCTGCGGATCGAGCGGCAGGCCGCAGCCGGCGTCCATGTGCAGCGCCACACGCTTGCCCTTGAGGAACGACGGATCGACCTCGAAGGCGTTCCAGTCGATCACGGGCGGCGGCAGTTCCGAATAGTCGCGGTCGTCGGGCTGCGCGACCGAGGCCATCATCAGCGCCGCGTCGGCCACGGTGCGCGTCATCGGGCCGGCGCAGCGGCCCATGTAGGGCGAGCTCAGCGGAATGCGGCCGAAGCTGGGCTTGAGCGTGAAGATGCCGCACCAGCTGGCCGGCAGGCGCAGCGAACCGCCGATGTCGGTGCCCACGTGCAGCGGGCCGTAGCCTGCGGCGGCGGCTGCACCGGCGCCCGCGCTGGAACCGCCCGGCGTGCGCGAGGTGTCCCATGGGTTGCGCGAGAGGTCGTGAAAGCTCGACAGTCCCGACGACAGCATGCCCAGGTCGGGCATCGTGGTCTTGGCGACCATCACCGTGCCGTCGGCCTTCAGGCGCGCGGCGGGCGGCGAGTCGTAGCTCACCGGCACGAGCTCGTAGGCGGCGGTGCCCAGCGGCATCGGGTCGCCCTCGGTCGCGAGGTTTTCCTTGATGGTCACGGGCACGCCGTCGAGCGCGCCGCGCGGCGTGCCGGCGCGCCAGCGGGCTTCAGAGGCGCGCGCCTGTTCGAGCGCGGCTTCGGGGCGGAACAGCCAGGTGGCGCGCAGTTGCGGCTCGCAGGCCGCGATGCGTTCGTTGACCGCGCGCGTCACCTCGACCGGCGAGAGTTCCTTGGCGGCATAGGCGGCGTGCAGTTCCTGCACGCCCAAGGCGTAAAGAGGTTTCGTCATGGCTGCATCAACCCCACGAGATGGCCGCCAGGTCGTTCGCGACGATCGGCATGTTCGGCCACAGGCCCTTCACTTCCTTGCGCGCGACCGTGGGGAACACGGCCTGGAACAGGAAGCCGTTGACGGCATCGTTGGCGAGCATCTTCTGCGCCTCGCCGAGCAGCGCGTTGCGCTTCTTCTCGTCGGGCTCGCTCTGCACCGAGGCGTACAGGTCGCGGAACTTCTTCGAGTCGTAGCCCCAGTAGTAGTCGGGCTCGGTGTACTTCACGAGGTCGAAGGGCTCGACGTGCGCGACGATGCTCAGGTCGAAGTCGTGGCCGCCGCCGAAGGTGCCGCTGAGCCACTGGGCCCACTCGACGTTCTGGATCTTCACGTTGATGCCGATGGCCGCGAGCTGGGCCGCGATCACCTCGCCGCCCTGGCGCGCGTACGAAGGCGGCGGCAGCGTCATGCGCAGTTCCAGCGGGGTCTTCACGCCGGCGTCGGCCAGCAGCTTCTTCGCCTTGGCGATGTCGAAGGGGTTGATGCCGGTGGTGTCGACATAGCCCGGCGCGCCGATCGGGTAGTGGCTGCCGATGGCCTTGCCGAAACCGTCGGCCGCGCCCTGGATCACCACGTTGCGGTCCACCGCCGCCAGGATGGCGCGGCGCACGCGCACGTCGTCCAGCGGCTTGCGCTTGTTGTTGATGGCCAGGATCACCTTGCTGCGCGTGCCCACTTCGAGCACACGGAAGCGCGGGTTGGCGCGGAACTGGCCCACGCTGCGCGTGCCGGCGCGCGGGAAGATGTCGATGTCGCCGGCCATCAGCGCCGCGGTCTGCGCGGCCGAGTCGGACATGAACTTGAAGACGAACTTGTTGACCTTGGCCAGCGCCGGGTTGCGGTACGTCGGCGACTTCACCAGCGAACAGGCCGAGCCGCGCTGCCAGCTGTCGAGCTTGTAGGGGCCGGTGCCCACGGGCTTGGTGGCGTTGGTGTCGGCGCTCTTGGGCTCGACGATGCAGGCGGTGGCCTGGCCGAGCATGAAGAGCAGGTCGGGGTTGGGCTGCGCGGTGGTGATGACCACCGTGTCGGCGTCGGGCGTCTTCAGGCTGATCTCGCTGAAGAAGCGCTTGTCCTTGTTGGTGCTCTTCTCGCCGGCCGCGCGCTCGAAGCTGAACTTCACGGCGGCGGCGTCGAAGGCCTCGCCGTTCTCGAACTTCACGCCCTTGCGCAGCTTGAAGGTGTGGGTCTTCAGGTCGGGCGACACGGTCCAGCTCTCGGCCAGGAGCGGCGTCACGCTGCCGTCGGCGTTGATCTTGGTCAGCGTCTCGAAGATGTTGTAGTGCGCGATCTCGGCGATGGCCGAGGCGGCGGCGGTCGTCGGGTCCAGGCCCGGCGGTTCCAGCGGCATGCCGATGGTCAGCATGTTCTTGCCGGTCTGGGCCTGCGCGAACAGCGGAAAGGCGCCGGGGATCGCGGCGGCGATGGCGGTGCCCATGAGGGTGCGTCGCTTCAACATTCGGGGGTTCTCCTGGAAGAAAAAAGAGGCTGCCGGTTAGACCCGTTCGGGCCTACCGCGATGGCGTGTGCAGCACGGCCGACAGCAAGGTGCGTGTGTATGGGTGTTGCGCGTGGGCAAAAAGTTCGGCGGGCTGGCCGCGTTCCACGATCTGGCCCTTGAACACCACGCACACCTCGTCGCACAGGTGGTTGACCACCGCGAGGTCGTGGCTGATGAGCAGGTAGCTGATGCCGAACTGCTGCTGCAGGTCCTGCATGAGATTGAGCACCTGGGCCTGCACCGAGACGTCGAGCGCGCTCACGGGCTCGTCGGCCACGATGAGCTTGGGGCGCGTGATGAGCGCGCGTGCAATCGCGATGCGCTGGCGCTGGCCGCCCGAGAACTCGTGCGGGTACTTGTCGAGGTCGGTGGTGCGCAGGCCGACGGCGGCGAGGGCTTCGGCGGCGCGCTCGCGCTGCTCGGCGCGGCGCGTTTCGGCCAGCGCCTCGAGCGGCTCGGCGACGATGCGCGCGACGGTCTGGCGCGGGTCGAGCGAACCGTACGGGTCCTGGAACACCATCTGGAAGTCGCGCCGCGCGGTGCGCAGCTCGGCCTTCGAGAGCGCGTGCAGGTTGCGGCCTTCGAGTGCGACGCTGCCCGAAGTGGGCGTGTCCAGCGCCATCACGAGGCGCGCGATGGTCGACTTGCCCGAACCCGATTCGCCGACGATGCCCACGCTCTTGCCGGCCTGCACGCTGAAGCTCACGCCGTTGAGCGCCTTCACGGTGGGCGGCGGGCCGAAAAGCTTTTCGCGCGGCAGGGCGTAGTGCCGCACAAGGTCGGTCACCTGCAGCAGCGGGGTCGAAGAGGAAGACGTCGAAGTCATCGGGGTGCTCATGCGGCGGCCAGCGTGGCGTGCGCGGCGACGGCGTCGAGGTGCAGGCAGCTCACCGCATGGCCGTTGGGTTGGCGGGCCACCGGCGGTTTCGTGGTGTGGCAGGCGTCGGTCGTGAAGTCGCAGCGGCCCGCGAAGCCGCAGCCGCGCGGAATGTCGACCAGCTCGGGCACGCTGCCGCGGATGGTGGGCAGCCGGCCCGCGCGCACGGCGCCGAGCGCGGGGCGCGCCGCGAACAGGCCGCGCGTGTAGGGGTGGGCGCGGTCGGCAAAGACCGTCTCGGTCGGGCCGCTTTCCACCGCGCTGCCGCCGTACATCACGAGCATGCGTTGCACGCTGCTGGCGATCACGCCGAGGTCGTGCGAGATGAGGATCAGCGCCATGCCCATTTCGGCGACCAGGCCCTGGATCAGGTCGAGCACCTGCTTCTGGATCGTCACGTCGAGTGCGGTGGTGGGCTCGTCGGCAATCAGCAGGTCGGGCCCGCAGGCCAGCGCCATCGCGATGCCGATGCGCTGGCGTTGGCCGCCCGAGAACTGGTGCGGGTAGGCGTCGAGGCGCGAGGCGGCGTCGGGAATGCCGACGCGGTCGAGCAGGTCGAGGGCCTCTTTGCGCGCCTGCGCTTTGGTGAGGCCGCGGTGCAGCATCAGCGGCTCGCCGACCTGGCGCGCGATGGTGTGCACCGGGTTCAGTGCCGTCATCGGCTCCTGGAAGATCATGCCGATGCGGTTGCCGCGCAGCTGGCACATCTGCTTTTCGGGCAGGCCGACGAGTTCCTGGCCGTCGAGTTTGATGCTGCCCGTGACCTTGGCGGTGGAGGGCAGCAGGCCCATGAGCGACATGACGGTGATCGACTTGCCGCAGCCCGACTCGCCCACGATGCCCAGCGTTTCGCCGCGCTCCAGCGAGAAGGAAATGCCGCGCACGGCTTCAGCCGGGCCGCGCTGGGTCTGCAGGCCGATGTGGAGGTCGTTGACTTCGAGAAGGGGCATGGCGGTCTACCTTGCGCGCGCCAGGCGCGGATCGAGCAGGTCGCGCAGACCGTCGCCCAGCAGGTTGAGGCCGAGCACCGCGAAGGCGATGGCCATGCCGGGGAACACCGCGAGCAGCGGCTGCTGGAACATGAGGGTCTGGGCTTCGCTGAGCATGCGGCCCCATGAGGGCTGGGGCGGCTGCGTGCCGAGGCCGAGGTACGACAGCGCAGCTTCGGCCAGGATGGCGATGGCAAAGCGGATGGTGATCTGCACGATCAGCACGGCCGAGATGTTGGGCAGCACGTGCTGCATCGTGATCGCGAACGATCCCTTGCCGCAGGCGCGTGCCGCGGCGACGTACTCGCGCGACCAGATCGCGTTGGCCGAGGCGCGCGTGATGCGCGCGAAGGTCGGGATGTTGTAGATGCCGATCGCGATGATGGCGTTGACGATGCCGGCACCGAACACGGCGGTCATCATGATGGCCGAGAGGATCGCGGGGAAGGCGAGCGTGAAGTCCGACAGGCGCATCACCGCCTCTTCGACCCAGCCGCGCCTCGCTGCAGCGAGCAGGCCCAGCGCCGTGCCGACCACGAGGCCGATGCCCACGGCGATCACTCCGACGAGGATGGACGCACGCGCACCCACGAGCAGCAGCGAAGCCACGTCGCGCCCGAACGCGTCGGTGCCGAGCCAGTGCGTGGCCGAGGGGCCCTGCATCTTGTTCGCCATGTCCATCGCGTAGGGCGACCAGGGCGTCCAGACGAAGGAGAGCAAGGCCGCCAGCAGCAGCAGCAGGGCGAACACACCGCCGATGACGAAGCTGCGGTGCTTGACCGCGCGGCGCCAGAAGCCGGGCGCGAGGGGCGCGGCGGATGCGGGCACGGAAGGGGAGAGGATGGCGCTCATATGTCGCTCGCCTTGATGCGCGGGTCGATCACGGCATAGAGCACGTCGACCACGAAGTTCACGATGACGACCATGGCCGCGAGCAGCATCACGCAGTTGCGCACCACGATCAGGTCGCGGTTGCTGATGGCCTGGAAGATCAGGCGGCCCAGTCCGGGCAGGTAGAACACGTTCTCCACCACGATGGTGCCGGCCAGCAGCTCGGAGAACTGCATGCCCATGACGGTGATGACGGGGATCATCGCGTTGCGCAGCACATGGGTCCACAGCACCATGCGCTGCGACACGCCCTTGGCGCGCGCGGTGCGCACGAAGTCTTCCCGCATCACTTCGAGCACGGCCGAGCGTGTGATGCGGGCGAGGATGGCGGCCTGCACCACTGCGAGCGACAGCGCGGGCAGCAGCAGGGACTTGAGCCCCGCGAAGATGCCTTCACCCCAACCCTCGAAGCCGCCGGCGGAGAACCACTGCAGCTGCACCGAGAACACGAGGATCAGCAGGATGGCGAACCAGAAGTTGGGAATGGCGATGCCGACCTGGGCCATGCCCATGAGGCCGACGTCGCCGAGCTTGTTGTGGCGCGCGGCAGCCGTCACGCCCACGAGCAGGGCGATGACGACGGTGAGGGCCATCGCCATCACGGCCAGCGGCACGGTCAGAGCCAGGCGTTCCAGGATCAGGTCGATGACGGGCGAGCTGTAGGCATAGCTGTCACCGAGGTTGCCGGTGAGCAGGCCGCCGATCCAGTGCCAGTAGCGCGTCCACGCGGGCTGGTCGAGGCCGAGCTTGGTGGCCAGGGCGGCGACGGCGTCGGGCGAGGCGTCGGGGCCCATGAGCATCTGCGCGGCGTTGCCGGGGAGAATTTCGAGCACCAGGAACACGATGACGGATGCGCCGATCAGCGTGCCGATGAGCGTCAAGGTGCGCTTGAGCAGGAACAGGCCCATGGTTCAGTGGCTCCGTTGTTTGTCGCTGTTCGGGGCGTGTGCCCAGGCCACCGGGTACTTCCCTCCGCGAATGTCCCCCGGCCTGCGGCCTCCTCCTTGATTTCGCTGCGGGAAGCACCCAGTGCCCTGAGCACGGGGGCACGCTGCGGGTGTGCGCAGCGCGTTTCGCTTCCTGCGAAAAAGAGGGTCGGGAGGTGTCATGCCGAAGCGATGCACTCGGCAATCGCGCGGCCCACGTCCACCGTGTTGGCGGTGCCGCCCATGTCGCGCGTGCGCGGGCCTTCGCTGAGCACGGTCTCGATCGCCGAGAGCACGGCCGCCGAGGCCTGTGCGTACACGGGGTCGTTGTCGCCCAGGTGGTCGAGCATGAGCGCGGCCGACCAGATCTGGCCGATGGGGTTGGCGATGCCCTTGCCTGCGATGTCAGGCGCGGAGCCGTGCACGGGTTCGAAGAGCGACGGGAACTTGCGTTCGGGGTTCAGGTTGGCCGAGGGCGCGATGCCGATGGTGCCGGTGCAGGCGGGGCCCAGGTCGGAGAGGATGTCACCGAACAGGTTGGAGGCCACGACCACGTCGAACCAGTCGGGGTGCTGCACGAAGTGCGCGCACAGGATGTCGATGTGGTACTTGCTGGTGGCCACGTCGGGGTAGCGCGTGGCGATCTCGGCCAGGCGCTCGTCCCAGTAGGGCATGGTGATGGAGATGCCGTTCGACTTGGTGGCGGCCACCAGGTTTTTGCGCTTGCGGCGGTTGGCGAGCTGGAATGCGTAGTCGATGATGCGGTCCACGCCCACGCGGGTGAACACGGCTTCCTGGATGGCCATCTCGCGCGGCGTGCCTTCGAACAGGCGCCCGCCGACCGAGGTGTATTCGCCTTCGGTGTTCTCGCGCACCACGAGGAAGTCGATGTCGCCGGGCTTGCGGTGCGCCAGCGGGCCGGGCACGCCGGGCATCAGGCGCACGGGGCGCAGGTTGACGTACTGGTCGAAGTCGCGGCGGATCTTGATGAGCAGGCCCCACACGGCGATGTGGTCGGGCACCTTGGCAGGGTCGCCCACGGCACCGAAGTAGATGGCGTCGTGGCCCTGGATCTTGTCGGCCCAGTCGGCCGGCATCATCAGGCCGGTGCGCACGTAGTGGTCGGAACCCCAGTCGAAATGGTCGTACGCGAAATCGATGCCGAAGCGCCGACTGACCGCGTCGAGCACGCGAAGGCCCTCGGGCATGACTTCGACGCCGATGCCGTCTCCGGGAATGACGGCAATCCTGTGCTTTTGCTTCTGCTGCATTGACTCAACCTGTTCCTGAACCGTTTCGATAAGAGCGCCGACGCTTGTGACACCGGGCCGTCAAAAAATTCTAGGAGCGGGTGGGGCGCGCGCGATGGGGGTTGGCACCCACCGGGCATTGACAAAAAGCGAAGGCCAAAACGCCAGAACACGGCGGAAGATAAGCAATTGATGGTCATCGAACTGACTTGAGCTTCGAAAAATTAGAAGGCGCCGGGGGCGGAAAACCCGCACCCGGGCGTCCGCCCAAAGGGCCTGCGTACCATCGTGCCCATGCGAACACTTCCACTCCCCACCGGCGGCGAGATGCCGGTTCTCGGTCTCGGCACCTGGCGCATGGGCGAAGACGCCACCCGCTGCGCGGCCGAGGTGGCCGCGGTGCGCGAGGCCATCGGCCTGGGCTACCGCCTGATCGACACGGCCGAGATGTACGGCGAGGGCGGCGCCGAGACGGTGGTCGGCCAGGCCGTGGCCGAGGCGCTGCGCGCGGGCGATGTGCAGCGCGAAGACCTCTTCATCGTCAGCAAGGTCTACCCGCACAACGCCAGCCGCCGCGGCACGGGCCAAGCCTGCGAGCGCAGCCTGGCGCGGCTGGGGCTGGAGCGCATCGACCTGTACCTGCTGCACTGGCGCGGCAACCACCCGCTGGCGCACACGGTCGAGGCGATGCACGAACTGGTGGAGGCCGGCCGCATCGGTCATTGGGGCGTGAGCAACTTCGACACCGACGACATGCAGGAGCTGGCGCAGGTCATCGGCAACGGTCCGGCCTGCGCGGCCAACCAGGTGTACCTGTCGCTCGGCGAGCGCGGCCCCGAGTTCGACCTGCTGCCCTGGCAGCGCGAACGCGGCATGCCGCTGATGGCCTACAGCCCGATCGACCAGGGCGCGCTGGCGGGCGACGAGGCACTGGGCCGCCTGGCGGCCGACCTCGGCGTGAGCGCCGCGCAACTGGCGCTGGCCGCGGTCATCGCGCGCCCCGGTGTGGCGGCGATTCCGAAGGCGGTGCGCAGCGCGCACCTGAAAGAAAACAGGGCCGCCGCCGAGCTGCAGCTCGATGCGACGACCCTGGTGGCGCTGGACCGGATCTATCCGGTGCCCCAGCGCAAGACGCCGTTGGCGATGATCTAGTTCATCAGTGCGCGTCGGCGTGCTTGGCCGCCGCGATCACCGCTTCTTCGTCGTGCTTCGCACCGTTGAGGAACAGGTTCAGCAGCACGGCCGTGATCGACGCCAGCAGGATGCCCGACTCGATCAGTGAGTGGATCGAGTGCGGCATCCACTGCTTGAAGTTGGGGGCGATGAGCGGAATCATGCCGACGCCGATGGCCACGGCGACGATCATGGCGTTGTGGCGGTTGGTCTTGAAGTCCACGCCCGACAGGATGCGGATGCCGGTGGCGGCCACCATGCCGAACATCACGAGGCCCGCGCCGCCGAGCACCACGGTGGGCAGCGACTCGACCAGCGCGGCCATTTTCGGCAGCAGGCCCAGCACGATCAGGATCACGCCGCCGGCCACGCAGACATAACGGCTCTTGATGCCGGTGACGGCCACCAGGCCCACGTTCTGCGAGAAGCTGGTGTACGGGAAGGTGTTGAAGATGCCGCCGATGAGCGTGCCCAGGCCGTCGGTGCGCAGGCCCTTGGCCAGGTCTTGCTGGCTGATCTTGCGGTCGGTCATTTCGCCCAGCGCGAGGAACATGCCGGTCGATTCGATCATCACGACGATCATGATGAGCGTCATCGTGAGGATCAGGATCGGGTCGAACAGCGGCATGCCGAAGTGGAAGGGCAGCACGACGTCGACCCAGGCGGCCTTGCCGACCTTCTCGTAGGTCATGAGGCCGGTGAGCGAGGCCACCACCGCGCCGATCACGATGCCCAGCAGCACCGAGATGTTGGCGATGAAGCCCTTGGCGTACTTCACGATGAGCAGGATCGACACCAGCACCAGCGCGGCCACGCCGAAGCCCGACAGGTCGGCGTACTTGGGGTTGGGCACGGTGGGCATGATCGCGAAGCCCTTGGGCACCGCGGGGATCGAGCTGCCCGGCGAGGTGACTTCGGCCAGCCACTTGGCGTACACCGGGTCGACCAGCGCGGGCGCCGTCGGGCCCACGGGGTTGCCGAAGATCCAGTTGATGCCCACGCGCATCAGGCTGATGCCGATGACCGCGATGATCGTGCCCGTCACCACCGGCGGGAAGAACCGCAGCATGCGGCTCACCAGCGGCGCGATCAGTATCGATATCACCCCCGCGCCGATGATGGCGCCGAACAGCAGCTGCGCCCCGTTCTGCCCGGGGTTGGCGTTGGCGATGGCGACCATGGGCGCCACCGAGGCGAAGGTCACGCCCATCATCACGGGCAGCTTGATGCCGAACCACTGCGTGGCGCCCAGCGCCTGGATCAGCGTGGCGATGCCGCAGCAGAACAGGTCGGCCGAGATCAGCAGCGCGACCTCGTCGGGCGAGAGCTTGAGCGCGCGGCCCACGATGAGCGGCACCGCGACGGCGCCTGCGTACATCACGAGCACGTGCTGCAGGCCGAGGGCCGCGAGCTTGCCCGAAGGCAGGCGCTGGTCCACGGGATGGACATTGCTGGAAAGGGAATCTGCCGTCATCGTTGTCTCCTGGCGCGGCGAGGGGAACGGAGCAGTGATGCGCGTCGCAGAGCCGTCGCGCACACCAGTTGTGTACGCGAAACTGTATACAATTTATGCGGCAATCCGGATTCAGGTAAACCCGAATCCGGCGAAGAAGCGCTGTAGGAGGCGCGCGCCGACGCCTCCGGCGTTTCGGCCGGCTCTCAGGTATCGGGAGTGGGGTGCGTCAGCGACGCGTGGGCTCAGCGGTTCAGGCCAGCAGTGCCTTGACCAGGTCGAGCTGGCGGTCGGGCTTCTCGGTGCCCAGCTCAAGACTCGCCTCGATGCGTTCGAGGTGCTCGATCATGCAGGTCACGGCCGCTTCCACGTCGCCCTTGCGGCACAGGCGCAGGAAGTCGGAATGTTCGTCGGACGAGCAGTGCGGGTCGTTCGACGAGTGGTAGAGCATCGCGATCAGCGAGCTGCGCGCCACCAGCTCGCGCACCATCTCGGCCAGCGTGTGGTTGCCGGTGGCTTCGGCCAGCGCCACATGAAAGTCGCCCAGCAATTTCTCGCGCACCGTGCCCATGGTGGTGCTCTGGCGCAGCGCGGTGCGTTCGAACTTGATGTGCTGCTCGAGCGTCTGGTAGTCGCGCGGCCGCGCGTTGGCGATGAACAGGCGCACCACCTCGCGCTCGAGGATGCGGCGCACGGCGAACACCTCGCGCGCCTCGTCCACCGTGGGCTGGCAGACGAAGGCGCCCTTGTCGGGAATCATCTCGATGAGCTTGTCCTTCGACAGCATCAGCAGCGCCGCGCGCACCTTGGTGCGGCTCACCGAGTAGACGCGGCCCAGCGCCTCTTCGCGCAGCCAGGTGCCGGGCGGCAGGCGCTTCTCGACGATCGCGGTGGCGATGTCGTTGGCGATGCTCTCGATGGAACTGTTCTTGTCGGCCGGCGCCGCGCCGTTCTCGGCCGGTGCGGCAACGGGGGCGGCGGAAGGGACGGAGGTTTTGGAACTGGCGCGGGGCATCCGCCGATTGTGGCTCAGCGCGTGAGCGTGAAGCCTTCGAGCGCGCCGATCATGGGCTTGGGCAAGGGCCTTGCCAGCTCGCCGCGCTTGCTGGTGCGCAGCTTCAGCGCCACCAGCGATTCGATGAGCTTGGTGCCCGCGGCCACGCCGTCGATCACCGGCACGCCGAGCACCTGCTCGATGTGCGCGCACAGGTCGGTCATGCCGGCGCAGCCGAGCACGATGCAGTCGGAGCCGTCTTCTTCCAGCGCGCGCCGGCATTCGTCGACGATGCGCTCGCGGGCGTTGGAACCCGGTTCTTCCAGCTCGAGCACCGGCAGCTCGCAGGCGCGCACGTTGGCGCAGAAGCGCTCCATGCCGTAGATCTCGGCCAGGTGCCAGGCCTGGCCCATGGTGCGGCCCAGCGTCGTCACCACGCTGAAGCGGCTGCCGATCATGCTGGCCAGGTGCATCGCCGCCTCGGCGATGCCGACCACGGGGCCGCGCGCCAGCTCGCGCGCCGCCTTCAGGCCCGGGTCGCCGAAGCAGGCGATCACGTAGCCGTCGATGCCGTCGCGCTCGCCCGCCGCGATCTCCTGCAGCAACCCCGGCACGGCCAGCGCCTCGTCGTAGTGGCTCTCGATGGAGACCGGCCCCATGGCCGGGCTCACGGCCACGATCTCGGTGCCGGCGTGCGCCACCGCGCGGGCGCAGGCACCGATCTTCTCGGTCATGCTCCAGGTGGTGTTGGGGTTGATGATCTTGATGCGCACGGCGCGGTCCCTTCTTCGGTCAGTTTTTCAAGTCTTGTTGTTGCGGTTCAAGAGCACGTAGAGCACGAAGCCCAGGCCCATGCCGATGAACCACGCATAGTTGGCGGCGCCGCGCAACGTCGGCACCATCACGCACAGGATGGGCACGATGGCCGAGGGCACCAGCGCCTGGATCGCCTTCGGGTTGTAGCCGCCGCTGTACCAGTACTTGCCCTGCTTGCTCATGGTGTAGAGCGCGTCGACGTCGATCTGCTGCTTGCGCACGATGTAGTAGTCGGCAATCAGGATGCCGAACAGCGGCCCGATGAACGAGCCCAGCACGTCCAGCGTGTAGTGAATGACCTCGGGGCTGTTGTAAAGGTTCCAGGGCGTGAGAAACACCGAGCCCACCGCGGCGATCATGCCGCCCGTGCGCCAGCTGATGTGCTGCGGCGCCACGTTCGAGAAGTCGAAGGCCGGCGACACGAAGTTGGCCACGATGTTGATGCCGATGGTGGCGATCATGAAGGTCAGCGCGCCCAGCACCACGGCCGTGGTGCTGTCGATCTTGCCCACGGTGTGCACCGGGTCGGTGATCAGTTCACCAAAAACGGGCAACGTGGCGGCCGTGGTGATCACGGTGAGCAGCGAGAAGAACACGAAGTTGACCGGCAGGCCCCAGAAGTTGCCCTTCTTCACCGCGTCGAAGCTCTTGCCGTAGCGCGAGAAGTCGCCGAAGTTCAGCATCGGGCCGCTGAAGTAGCTCACCACCAGCGCGATGGCCGAGAGCATCACCGGCAGCGCGTCCCAGCCCTGGAACTTGATGCCGCCCAGGTTCAGGTCGATGTTGCTCCAGCCGGCCTTCCACACCAGCCAGCCGCACAGCACGGCCATCACCACGTACACCGCCGGGCCGGCCCAGTCGATGAACTTGCGGATCGCTTCCATGCCGTGCCAGAACACGAAGGCCTGCAGCACCCACATGACCATGAACGCCACCCAGCCCAGGGCCGACAGGCCGACGAAGCCGTACTGCGCCACGTCGGCATACGGCGCCAGGCCGGGTGCCATGTGCAGCGCCAGCACCATGAAGGCCGCCGAGGCCAGGTAGGTCTGCACGCCGTACCAGGCCACCGCGATCAGCCCGCGGATGATGGCCGGGATGTTGGCGCCCAGCACGCCGAACGAGGCGCGGCACACCACGGGGTAGGGCACGCCCGTCACCTGGCTGGGCTTGGCCACCAGGTTGCAGAAGACCTGCACGATGACGATGCCCACCAGCAGCGCCACCAGCACCTGCCAGCTCGACAGGCCCAGCGCGAACAGGCTGCCGGCCGTGATGTAGCCGCCCACGCTGTGCACGTCGGACATCCAGAACGCAAAGATGTTGTATTGCCCCCAGGTCTGCTTCTTGAGCGGGGCGAGGTCCTCGTTGGTCAGGCGCGGGTCGTAGCCCGGCTTGATGAGGGCGTTCGATTCCGCGTGCGGCGCGATGCCGGCTTCGCTGGCCCCCGCGGGGGCATGGCTGGCGACTGTGCTCATGGTCTTTCCTCGTACTTGGTTGGGATGAGGGACTTTTTGACGCAAATTTCGCGCCGTCTTTATGGGTGCGTTATTTGTATACAAAAATTGAACCCAATCAAGACCATGCGGGGAATCATATATCCGTAGATTCCCTGATGCGGGGCGGGCCGGGGCAAAGAAAAAGCGCCATGCCCCGCGAGGGGCATGGCGCCTTGGAGGCCGGGGCGAGGGGGCGCCGCCTACTGCGCCGCCACCTTCACGAACACCGGATTCGAATAGAACCACAGGTCGTTGTAGTTGCGCGCATTGATCGCGTTGAAGCGCGTGACCGGGTCGTCGCCGGCCGGCGTGGGTGTGCGTGCATCGAACAGCGGTTCGCCGCCCGCCGTTTCGTTCGGCACGTCGGTGCCCAGGTTGGTGCCTCGCAGGCGGAAGTACTGGTTGTTGCCGGCCTTCACGGTGTAGGTCACCGCGAAGTAGCCTTCGGTGTCGAGCGTCCAGTCGGCGCGGGTGAAGCGCTTGACCACGCGGGTCGTCGGGTTGGTGTCGCGCGCGTAGCCGGGCGTGCCCGGGAGTTCGCGGCCGGTCACGTCGCCCGCGATGAGGTCGATGTGGTCGACCACCGGCTTCACGTTGGCGTACACGCCGCTGCCGAGCTGGTACTCGAAGTTGTTGCGCTCGGGGCTCTTGAAGCGGATGGTGATCTTCAGGTCTTCGCCGGGTTTGGCGCTCACTTCGGCGCCCATCTCGCCCGCGCCCTTGGCGCTTTGCACCTTGAAGTCGAGCGCGTCGATGAGGCCGCCGTTGACCGCGAACAGCTTGCCCGAGCGCATCGCAGTGAGCAGCGACTTCGGGTCCTTGATGTCGCCCCAGAGGTGGTTCCTGGCGTACTCGCCGGGCGCGTAGCCGCTGCTGTACAGGCCTTTCGAGGTCGTGAAGTGGTAGTCGGAATCGGCCACGTTCCAGATGCGGCGGCCCTCGGACAGCAGGGCGTCCCAGGTGCCGCCGAGCTTGGCGACGAGGTAGTCGACGCCGCCGTAGGTGCGCGAGGGCAGGTTGGCCGGCGTGTAGTCGCTGGCGTAGCCGCCGCGGTCGGGCTCCATCTGGTTGCCGACCATGCCCTCGAGCAGGAACGCGATGTCGGGCGCGGTGTCGTTCATCTCGCGCAGCTGGGCGGCCGTGTACTTGCCGGTGTTGCGCGAGGGGTGGTTGATCTGCAGGTAGCTGGAATCGGGGTAGTTCTTCTTGAGCCAGGCGATGGCCTTGATCACGTCGTCGTGCGTCGTGAAGGCGCGTGCGTCCTTGGCGTTCCAGGCGGCCACGTCGGCGGCCGGGAACAGCGCGGGGTCGCGGTTGGTGAACAGGTATTCGAACTGGCTCACGGCCTTGAGTGCCGCGTCGGACATCGGGCTGTCGGTCAGGATGCCGACGTTGCCGTGGTCGTGCGTGGCCATGTCCCATTCGAAGGACGCGAAGATCGTCTTGTCGGTGTACTTGCCGCCGGCCTGCAGCGCCTTGATGCGCGGCACCTGGTAGTCGGCCATGCCCTTCGAGAACGGAATCTGCGCCGGCAGCTTGCGGCCGTCGTTGTCATAGGAAGACAGGCGCAGGTGGTCCGAGATCGCGACCCAGTCGAGGCCGAAGGTGTCGAAGGCCTTGGCGAGCACCTGGTTGAGCGTGGAAATCTGCTGCGTGTCGTCCGACTGGATGGTGTGGACATGCAGGTCGCCCACGGTCCAGCGGCCGGCGGGTGCGGCCGGAGGTGGCGCGGCGGGCGAGGGCGCCGGTGCAGGGGCCGGCGGTGCGATGGGCAGGCCGGCGAACGGCGCACCGCCGCCGGAGCCGCCGCCGCACGCGGTCAGCAGGGCCGCGCCGAGCGCGAGGGTGGAGAAAAGGGACGTGCGAAAGCGGGGCGCGGGAGGCAGGATTTTCATGGCGACACAAACAGCAACGGCCAGCGAATGGCTGGCCGTCGCATCGGGATTTCAATGAGGCGATGGCGTGAAAGCGCATCCGCCGGAGAACCCCGGAGTCTGAAATCCTGTCGTGACGCTTCGATGAAACTGCGATGAAAGTTCACGCCCGAAGGCATGCGCTTTCAGCCGCAGTTCAGGGCGCTCAGGCCAGCAGGTCGCTGAGCGTGCGCGCCACCACCTTGGTCGCGCGGCGCAGGTCTTCGAGCACCACGCGCTCGTCGCTGCGCTTGGCGTGCGACTCGAGCACGGTGCGCGGGCCGGCGCCGTAGATCACGCCGGGAATCCCGGCTTCGACGTACAGGCGCACGTCGGTGTACAGCGGCGTGCCCATGGCCTTGATCGGCTCGCCGAACAGCTCGCCGCCGTGCTTCTGGATCGCGTCGACCAGCGGCTTGTTGCCGGCCAGCGGCTTCATCGAGTTGGCGAGCAGCATGCGCTTGATCTCGACCGTGATGCCCGCGCTTTCGGCGGCGGCATCGGCGATCACCTGGCGGATGTTGGCCTCGACTTCGACCGGGTTCTCTTCGGGGATCATGCGGCGGTCGAGCTTGAACACGACCTTGCCGGGCACGACGTTGGTGTTGGTGCCGCCCTCGATGCGGCCCACGTTCAGGTACGGGTGCGTGATGCCCTCGACCTTCGACGTGACCTTCTGGTAGAGCGTGTTCTGCGCGTACAGCGCGTTCAGGATCTTGGTGGCGCCCTGCAGTGCGTCGATGCCGGTGGTGGGCACGGCGGCGTGGGCCATCTTGCCGTGCACGGTCACTTCCATCTGCAGGCAGCCGTTGTGGGCGGTGACCACTTCGTAGCTGAAGCCGGCCGCGATCATGAGGTCGGGCTTGGTCAGGCCCTTCTCGAGCAGCCAGCCCGGGCCGAGGATGCCGCCGAACTCTTCGTCGTAGGTGAAGTGCAGTTCGATGCTGCCCTGGGTGGGCTTGGCCACGGCCTCGAGCGCACGCAACGCGAAGGTGAAGCTGGCGAAGTCGCTCTTGCTGACGGCGGCGGCGCGGCCGTACAGGCTGCCATCGACGATCTCGCCGCCGTACGGGTCGTGCGTCCAGCCTTCACCGGGCGGCACCACGTCGCCGTGGGCGTTGAGCGCCACGGTGCGCCCGCCGTTGCCGTATTTGCGGCGCACGATCAGGTTGGTGATCGATTCGAGGCCGTAGTCCTTCACGTCCTGCGCGGGCACGGCGTGCTTCTCGGCATCGAGGCCGAAGTCCTTCAGCAGCTCGGCGGTGCGCTCGGCGTGCGGTGCGTTGTTGCCGGGCGGGGTGTCGGTGGGCACCTGCACCAGTTGCTGCAGGAATTGCACTTCCTCGTCGAAGTGGGCGTCGATCCAGGCGTCGAGTTTGGCGTAGTCGGTCATGGTGGTTGTTCTTGTGGGGTCGGTCAGTGGGCTTGTTCGGCGGCGAGGTTGTCCAGCAGGAGCTGGAAGGCCTGCACGGCGAGCTGGATGTCGTCGTTGGTGCTCGACTCGAGCGGGTTGTGGCTGATGCCCGAGTTGATGCCGCGCACGAAGAGCATGGCCTGCGGCATTACCTCGTGCAGCTTCATCGCGTCGTGGCCGGCGCCGCTGGGCATGCGGAAAAGCGGAATGCCCAGCGCGTCGACGGCCTGTTCCCAGCGCTGCTGCCAGGCGGGTTCGCTCGGTGCGGCGGCGGCGCGCATGGTTTCCTCGAGTTCGTAGCGCACGCCGCGGCGTTCGCAGATGTCCTTCAGTGCGGCGACCACGTCGTTGGCCAGCGCGTCGCGCTGTGCGTTGTTGGGCGCGCGCAGGTCGAGGCTGAACTTGCAGCGGCCGGGCACGACGTTGATCGAGCCGCTGGGCACTTCGAGCATGCCCACGGTGCCGACCGAGTCGCCGTCTTTGGCGGCGCGCTGCTCGGTGTAGAGGATGAGTTCGGCCACGGCGGCGGCGGCGTCGCGGCGGCGGTCCATGGGCGTGGTGCCGGCGTGGCTGGCCATGCCGATGACTTCGCCCACATAGCGCACGCTGCCGTTGATGGAGGTGACGATGCCCAGCGGCAGGTCGAGCTCGGTGAGCACGGGGCCCTGTTCGATGTGCACCTCGACAAAGCCGAGGTAGCGCGCCGGGTCGCGCTGGATCTTCGGAATGTCTTCTTCCTTCAGGCCCGCGTGCTGCATGGCCTCGCGCATGGTGATGCCGTCGGCATCCTTCTGGTCGAGCCAGCGCGGGTCGAAGTGGCCGATGAGCGCGCCCGAGCCGAGGAAGGTGGCCTTGTAGCGCTGGCCTTCTTCTTCGGCGAAGCCGACGACTTCGAAGGCGAAGGGCAGGCGGCGGTTCTGGCGCTTGAGTTCGCGCACGCAGGCCATGGGCACGAAGATGCCCAGGCGGCCGTCGTACTTGCCGCCGTTGCGCACGGTGTCGTAATGCGAGCCGGTGAGCAGGGTCTTGGCATCAGGCTTGGCGCCTTCATAGCGGCCGACCACGTTGCCGACCGCATCGATGTGCACGGAGTCGAAGCCGCAGTCGCGCATCCAGCCCGAGATGTTCGCGGCGCAGGCGCGGTGCGCGTCGGTCAGGTACGTAACGGTGAGCTGGCCCTTCTCGGCATAGCCGGGGTCGGTGTGCGCCGACAGCTGTTCCTGCCAGTCCCACACGTCGTTGCCGAGCGTGATGTCGGCGCCGAACTTGTCGTTCAGGCGGATCTCGGCGATGCGGTGGATGTTGCGCAGCGCCTCGCCAAGTTCGAAGCTCGGGTGGTTGTGCAGCCGGCGCGCGAAGGTCTCGATGATCTCGCGCTTGGCCAGGCCCGTGCCGCGCGGGCCGCGCACCGCCAGGATGAACGGGAAGCCGAACTTGGCGTTGTAGTCGGCGTTGAGCTTCTGGATCTGCGCGAACTCTTCGGGCGTGCAGTCGGTCAGGCCGGCCTTGTTCTGCTCGTTGGTCGACTCGGCGGTGAGCGTCTTGCTGACCATGGCCTTGCCGGCGAGCTCGGGGTGGGCGCGGATCAGGCCGATCTGCTCGTCGGCCGACGACGCGGCCAGCGCCTGCACCAGCGCGTGCTTCAGATGCGCGAGCGAGCGGAAGGGGCGCTGCGCCAGCGCACGCTGCGCGATCCAGGGCGAGTGTTCGTACACGCCGTCGAGCATGGCGACGGCAGCGGCCGGCGCGGCGGCGTTGAGTTGGGCAAGGGTGAGGAGAGGGGTGCTCATGATGCGGCTCCGGCTTCGAAGGGGTGTGCCTGCTTCCAGTGGCGTGCGATGTCGACGCGGCGGCAGACCCAGACCTTGTCGTGCGTGGCGATGTGATCGAGGAAGCGCTGCAGCGCCGTGATACGGCCGGGGCGGCCGAGCAGGCGGCAGTGCATGCCGATGCTCATCATCTTGGGGCTGTCGTCGCCGTTGGGGTCGCCTTCGGCGTACAGCGCGTCGAAGGTGTCCTTCATGTATTGAAAGAACGGGTCGGCGTGCGAGTAGCCCTGCGGCAGCGCAAAGCGCATGTCGTTGCAGTCCAGCGTGTAGGGCACGATGAGCTGGGGCACGACGCTGCCGTCGGTCTTTTGCACCTTCATCCAGAAGGGCAGGTCGTCGCCGTAGTAGTCGCTGTCGTACTCGAAGCCGCCGTAGTCGGCCACGAGGCGACGCGTGCGCGGGCTGTCGCGGCCGGTGTACCAGCCGAGCGCGCGCTCGCCGGTGAGCTTTTCGATCGCTTCCATGCCCAGGCGCATGTGCTCGCGCTCGGTGGCTTCGTCGAGGTTCTGGTAATGGATCCAGCGCCAGCCGTGGCAGGCGATCTCGTGGCCGAGTTCCTTGAAGGCGGCCGTGAGCTCGGGGTAGCGCTGCAGCGCCATGCCCACGCCGAACACGGTGAGCGGCAGGCCGCGCTTTTCGAACTCGCGCAGGATGCGCCACACGCCGGCGCGCGAGCCGTACTCGTAGATGCCTTCCATGCTGATGTGCCGGTCGGGGAAGCTCGCCGGGTTGAACATCTCGGAAAGGAACTGCTCCGAGCCCGCGTCGCCGTGCAGCGTGGCGTTCTCGCCGCCTTCTTCATAGTTGAGGACGAACTGCACCGCCACGCGCGCGCCGCCGGGCCAGCGGGCGTGGGGCGGGTTGCGGCCGTAGCCGATCAGGTCGCGCGGGTAGGGCAGGGTGGTGTCGTAGACGGTCATGGTGTGGATCAGGACAGCGCGAGGGAGATGTCGTTGGTCGGGACCTTGCGGTCGAAGGTGAGGTTGGCCTCGACGTGTTCCAGGTGCTCGGTCATGAGGCGCACGGCGAGTTCCTCGTCGCGTGCGGCCAGCGCCTTCACGATGTCGGCGTGCTCGTCGTTGGAGTGCTCGGCGGCGCTGGTGCTCTGGTACATGAGCGTGATGAGGGCGCAGCGCGAGATCAGCTCGCCCAATATTTGCGCCAGCACCTGGTTTCCCATGAGTTCGGCCATGCGCACGTGGAAGTCGCCAAGCAGCTCGGTGCGGCCCGACACGTCTTCGCCGCCGACGGCCGATTTCTCGAGCGCCACGTGCTCCTTGAGCGCCTTGATCTTGGCGGGCGTGACGCTGCGCACGAAGGCGCGGGTCATCTCGGCCTCGAGCATGCGGCGCACGGCGAACACCTGCTTGGCCTCGTCGACGGCGGGCGCGGCCACGAAGGCGCCGCGCGCCGGCTCGAGCCGGATCAGCTTGTTCTGCGAGAGCTGGAACAGCGCCTGGCGCACCAAGGTGCGCGACACGCCGAAGTGATCGGCCAGCTTCTGCTCGGCGAGCTTGGTGCCGGGCTGAAGGCGGTGCTCGACGATGGCCTTCGTGAGGGCATCGACGATCGAACGGGTGGTGGAGGACTCCATGTTTTTCATGATAGACCCAAAGCCGGTAACTGTATACACTTTTGTCCACCGGAATTTCCCGCACCCCGATCTCACCGATCCGACACCCTTTGAAGGAGGCCCCATGGGCTTGAGCACTCACGTACTGGACACGATGCACGGCGGCCCCGCGGCCGGCATGGAGGTGGCGCTGTACACCACCGACGGCGACGCCGCGACGCTGGTGAAGCGCTTCACGCTGAATTCGGACGGCCGCAGCGACGGCCCGCTCTACGACAACAACTCGATCAAGGTCGGCACCTATCGGCTGGTGTTCGACGTGGCGGGTTATTTCAAGGCCCGCGGCGTGACGCTGCCGGAGCCGAACTTCCTGAACAAGGTGGCGCTGGACTTCGGCGTGGCGCACACCGACCAGCACTACCACGTGCCCTTGCTCGTGAGCCCGTGGAGCTACTCCACCTATCGGGGCTCCTGAGGTCAGTCCCCTTGTTGCTGTCCTTCTGTCAGGGTGTCGAGCTGGAAGCGTCCGCTCTTGTCCCACAGCCAGGTGTCGGTCCACGTGACCGCGCCCAGGCGCTGGGCGGGCGGGAAG
>NZ_JBWKYF010000063.1:0-41537 GCF_059423605.1 Variovorax sp. GW460-12-1-14-LB1 | reverse complement strand
TTGGCAATGTCCACCCCGGTGCCGTCGCTCTTGACGCGCACCTTCACGTTGTAATCGACGACCCGTTTGACAGGCACCAGAACTTTCATGGCTGTTCCTCTTGAATGACAAAAATGGGAAAAGGGGTTACTCGAGCTTGGCGCCCGATTGCTTGATCAGGCGCTCCCACACGGGGCGTTCCTGCTTCCAGGCCGCGGCGAAGAGCTCGGGCGAGCTCTCCTTGATCTCGAAGCCCATGGCCGCCACGCGCTCGCGCACGTCGGGTTGCTGCGTGGCCTTGCGCACCTCGTCGGCGATGCGGTCCACGATGGCCTTGGGTGTCTTGGCGGGCGCGGCAATGGCGAGCCAGCCGGTCACGCGGTAGGCCTCGTCCTTCAGGCCCTGCTCGGCCAGCGTGGGCACGTTGGGCAGCGTGCTCATGCGGCGCTCGCCGGTCACGCCGACGGCCTTGAGCTTGCCGGCGTCGATGTGCGGCTTGGCCGCGAGCGCGCTGGCGTAGGCCATCTGGATCTGGCCGCCGATCAGGTCCTGCACCATCGGCGCCTCGCCCTTGTAGGCGACGTGGTTCATGTCGGCCTGCTGCGTGAGGCTCATGTGCGCGCCGGCCAGGTGCGGGTAGGCGCCCACGCCGTACGAGCCGTAGGCGACCTTGCCCTTGTTCGCGGCCACGTACTTCAGCAGCTCGGGGCCGGTCTTGGCGGGCACGCTGGGGTGCACCACGAGCACCAGCGGCGCCATCGCGATCTGGTAGACCAGCGTGAGGTCGCGCTGCGTGTCGTAAGGCAGCTTCTCGTAGAGGAACTCGTTGGTCATGAGCGAGTTGCTCAGCGACAGCACGATGGTGTAGCCGTCGGGCGCGGCCTTGGCGACCGCGTCGGTGCCGATGATGCCGGCCGCGCCGGGCTTGTTGTCGACCACGAGGGGCTGGCCCATGCTGGCCGACATCTTCTGGCCCAGCACGCGCGCCAGCACGTCGGTTGCGCCGCCGGCCTGGAAGGGCACGACGAGGCGGATCGGCTTGTTCGGGTAGGGCGCCTGCGCATGCGCGGGGGCCAGCGCGAACAGCGCGGCGGTCGAGGCTGCGGCGCACAGCAGGGCGCGGCGGGTCGAGGGTTGATGGGTCATGGTTTGTCTCCCGTTCGGTTTCAGAAAATCGTTGTGAAGAAGCTGATCAAGATCACTTCAGCGCGATGCGCGTCTTGAAGGGCAGCGGCTCCAGGGCCTTGTGCAGCCGTTCCTGCAGTGCTGCGGCTTGCGCACCCGCCGCGGCGGCGTCGATCTGCACATGCACGAGGCTTTCGCCTTCGGTGCTCACCGCCGGCCGGGCCGCATCGCCCACGCCGAGTGCGGCGCAGACCTCGGCGACCGTGGCCGCCACCACCTGCCGCGCGGCCATGGCGCGCAGCTCGGGCTTGTAGATCTTGCCGACGTTGGTCATCGGCATCGTGGCGATCACCGACACCCACTTGGGACGGGCCGGTGCCTCGTCCACGCGCGCGGAGGTGAAGGCCAGCAGCTCGTCCTCGGTGGCCGAGGCGCCGGGCACCAGCGTCGCGAAGATCACGGGCAGTTCGCCCGCGTAGGCATCGGGCGCACCGACGGCGGCGCACAGCTGCACGGCGGGGTGCGCACCCAGTGCGTCCTCGATGGTCTTGGGGTCGATGTTGTGGCCGCTGCGGATGATCAGGTCCTTCGAACGGCCCGTGAGGTGCAGCCGCTCCTCGGCGTCCATCCAGCCCAAGTCGCCGGTCGCGAGCCAGCCGTCGGCCGTGAAGGCCTTGGCGTTGTCGGCCGGATCGACGAAGCCCGAGAACACGTTGGGCGACTTGAACAGCACCATGCCGGTCTCGCCTTGCGCCACTTCGCGGTCGCTGGCGTTGCCGTTCTCGTCCAGCGCCACGATGCGCACCTGCGCGTACGGCAGGCGAAAGCCGACGCAGCCCGCGGGCCCGTTCACGCCGGGCGGCGTGATGGTCGAGATGCCGGCCATCTCGGTCATGCCCAGGCTCTCGTGCACGTGCAGGCCGAACAGGCGCTCGAAGCGCGCGGCCAGCTCGGGCGAGAGCACGGCGGCGCCGGTGCGGCAGTAGGTGATGGAGGAGATGTCGGCGCCGTCCAGCGGCACGTTGGCCAGCGCCGCGAGCACCGTGGGCACGGCCGACAGCGAGGTCGGGCGGTACTTCTCGACCAGCTTCCAGTAGTTGGCCAGCACCTCCTTGTTGCGCAGCAGCGAGGGCGTCGGAATGATCACCTCCACGCCCGCCGACAGCGACGAGAGCGAGGCCGGCAGCACGCCCGCCACATGGAACAGCGGGTAGCCGTTGATCGAGATGCCCTGTTCGTTCATGCCCGCGAGCTGCACGCTGGCCCAGGCGGTGAACACCTGCGCGCCGTGGCTGTGGCGCGCGAGCTTGGGCGCGCCCGTGGTGCCGCCGGTGTGGAAGTAGGCGGCGATGTCGGTGGGCGCGATGTCGCGGCCGCTCACGAGGCGGTCGCTCGGTTGCGCGGCGCGCAGCACGTCGAACTCGGCCACGCCCTCGGGCAACGCACCCGCAGCGCCCGGCGCTTCGTCGTGCGGCGCCACGCGCAGCACGGTGGTGAGCGTGGGCACCTGGCCGCGCAGGCGCATGGCCTTCGACCACATGCCCGATTCCGCGTCCGAGCCGTAGGCGATCAGCACCTTGGCGCGCGCTGCGGTCATCAGTGCCACCAGCTTCTCGTCGGTGAGCAGCGGGTTCAGCGGCTGCACGATGCCGGCGGCCTCGCCGCCCCAGAGCGCGAGGTGGTACTCGAGGCAGCCGGGCAGCAGCACCGCGACCGCATCCTCAGGCCCCACGCCCAGCGTGTGCAGCAGGTTGGCCGTCTGGTGGATGCCCGCGAGCAGCTGCGCGTACGACCAGCGGATGGGTTCATCCGCCGGGTTGCCGCTGCGCAAAAAGGTCAGCGCGGTCTTGTCGCCGAAGGCCGCGCCGGAGTTGCGGAAGAGCTCGTAGGTGCTGCGCACCGTGAGCGCTTCGTCGAGCGGCGTTTCTTCCAGCCGCCGGATGTCGGCGAGACCGCGCACCGGGAACAGGGGGCGGAACGGCGCGCTGGCCGTTCCCGTGGGGTTGTTCTTGTCGTTGCCTGTTGTCATGTTGTCTCCTTGAGGGGTCTTGCCGGCTGCGGACGGAGGCCGTGTCTTACTGGTTCGTGATCTTGTTGTCGCGAATGACCTTGCCCCAGCGCTCGAAGTCCTGGCGCATGCGCGTGGCGGTCTGCTCCGGCGTGCCGTAGGCCGCGAAGGAGCCCACGCTCTGCAGCTTCTCGCCGACTTCCTTGTCGGCCAGCGCCTTCTTCAGCTCGGCGCTCATGCGGTCGACCACGGCCTGCGGCGTGCCGGCCGGGGCCAGCAGTCCGCCCCACGAGGTGGCGTCGAAGCCGGGGAAGCCCTGCTCGGCCACGGTCTTCACGTCGGGCAGCAGGCTCACGCGCTTGCCGGAGCCCACGGCGATCGGGCGCAGCGTGCCGGCGCGGATGTGCGGGATCACGGCCACGAGGTCGGAGAACATCGCGGGCACCTGGCCGCCGATCAGGTCGGTCACGGCCGGGGCGCTGCCGCGGTAGGGCACGTGCTGCATCTCGAACTTGCCGATGTTCTTCAGCTGCTCGGTCGTCAGGTGGCCGAAGCTGCCGGCGCCGGCGGTCGTGTAGTTGAGCTTGCCGCCGTCGGTCTTGGCCTTGGCGATCAGGTCCTGCAGGTCGTTCACGCCGGGCAGCACCTTCGGGTTCACCACCATCACGATCGGCAGGTCGTACACGGTGCCCACGGGCGTGAAGTTCTTGAAGATGTCGTAGGGCACGGTGCCGTACAGGTGCGAAGCCAGCAGCGTCGGCGTGGCCAGCATCACGAAGGTGTAGCCGTCGGGTGCGGCCTTGGCCGCGAAGGCCGCGCCGATGGTGCCCGAGGCGCCGCTGCGGTTGTCGACCAGGATGTTCTGCTTGAGCGACAGGGACATCTTCTGCGCCACGATGCGCGAGGCCACGTCGGTCGGGCCGCCGGGCGGGAAGGGCACGACCAGCGTGATCGGCTTGGTCGGCCAGGCTTGGGCGAAGGCGCTGCCGGCCAGCAGGGGAAGGGCCAGCGCGAGCAGGGCGCGGCGCACGGGGTTGCGGGGGGTACGGAGGAACGGGAAGGCCATGGATTTCTCTTCAGGGATGCGGGCGCTGCCTACTTAGACAACGCCATTCGTTTTCAGCGCTGCCAGCTTTTCATCCGACAGGCCGAGCAGGGACTTCAGCACGTCGTGCGTGCCTTCGCCCAAAGTGGGCGGCGCGCTGCGCACGGGCAGGCGCTCGCCATCGAAACGGTAGGGCGGCGCCAGCACATGGACCTCGCCGGCCACCGGGTGCGGCTGCTTGGTCACCAGGCCGGCGTCGGTCGCGCGCGGGGAGTTCAGCGCCTCCAGCAGGCCCAGCACTTCGCCGCAGGGGATGCCCGAGGCGTTGAGCTTTTCGAGCAACGCGGCGCGCGGGCGCTTCGCGAGTTCGGCGGTCAGCTCGGGCAGCAGCGCCGCGCGATTGGCCGAACGCAGGATGTTGGTCTTGAAGCGCTCGTCGGCGGCCAGGTCGGGGCGCTCGATCACCTCGGTGCAGAAGCGCATGAACTGCGCGTTGTTGCCCACGGTAATCACCAGCGGGCCGTCAGCCGCGTCGAACACGCCGTAGGGAACGATCGACGGGTGCGAGTTGCCATAGCGCGGCGGGTCTTCGCCCATCAGCAGCGCTTCGAGGCCGTAGTAGGCGGTGATCATCAGGCCGCAGTCGAACAGCGCCATCTCGATGTGGCGACCCGTGCCGGTCTTCTCGCGCTGGTAGAGCGCGGCCAGCACGGCCTGCGCCGAGTACATGCCGGTGAACAGGTCGACGGCGGCCACGCCGAACTTCAGCGGCGGCTGGTTGGCTTCGCCGTTGAGCGCCATCAGGCCGGCTTCGCCCTGCACCACGAGGTCGTAGCCGGGGCGCGCGGCCTCGGGGCCGGTGCGGTCGTAGCCCGAGATCGAGCAGTAGATGAGGCCCGGGTTCTCGTTGCGCAGCTGTTCGTAGCCCAGGCCCAGCTTGTCGATGCCGCCGAACTTGAAGTTCTGCAGCACCACGTCGCACTGCTTGGCGAGGTCGCGTGCGATCTGCTGGCCTTCGGGCGTCTGCAGGTCGAGCGTGACGGAGCGCTTGTTGCGGTTCACGCTGTTGAAGTAGGCGGTCTCGGTCTTGCCCACGCGCAGGCCCCAGTCGCGCGTGTCGTCGCCGCGGCCCGGGTGCTCGACCTTGATCACCTCGGCGCCCATGTCGGCCAGCACCATGCCGCACCAGGGGCCGGCCAGGATGCGGGACAGATCGAGGACGCGCACGCCGGCGAGCGGCAGCGAGGAATTCAGCGAGGGCATGGGAACAACTCCAGGAAAACGAAAGACCCCCGCATCTGCATCGGCATGCACACGCGGGGAGGGGCGCGGCGCGTCAGGACGCGTCGGGCTGGGGTGCGTGGCGCAACGCGACGAAGTCGGCCTTGCGCTTGCCGAGGAAGGCGCCGATGCCTTCGGCGGCTTCGGCATCGGCCTGCGACGCCACCATGTAGACCGCTTCGGCCTCGAGTTGTTCCTCGAGCGTTGCACGATGGGCCTGGCGGCACAGCGTCTTGATGCGTGCGCTGGCGCGCTGCGGGCCGTTGGCCACCTTGGCGGCGAGTGCGACGGCCTCGGCCAGCGCGCCGCCTTTGTCGGTCAGGCGGTTCACCGCGCCCATCGCGTGCAGGCGCTCGGCCGCGAGGCGATCGCCAGTGAGGCACAGCTCGGTGAGCAGCTGGCGCGAGACGAACTCCGCGAGGAAGGCCGTGGCGCCGCCGTCGGGCGTGAGGCCGACCTTGACGTAGGCCACCGTGTAGAACGCATCGCGCGCCGACACCAGCATGTCGCAGGCCAGCGCCATCGACAGGCCCGCGCCGGCCGCGCCGCCTTCGACGGCCGCGATCACGGGCTTGCCGCAGTCGCGGATCGCGCGGATCAGGTCGTGCAGGCCTTCGAGCTTCTCGCGGCGTTCGGCCTCGGGCAGTTCGCGGCGCTTGGCCAGCAGGTTCAGGTCGCCGCCCGAGCAGAAGAAGTCGCCCGCGCCGGTGAAGACGATGGCGCCCACCTCGGGGTCGTTCTGCGCGTCGGTGAGCGCGGCGGAGAGCTCGGCGTACAGCGTCGGCGTGATCGCGTTGCGCGCGGCCGGGTTGCTGTTGGTCAGGATGCGGACGGCGCCTTCCTGCGAGATGAGGACGGTCTTGTCCGTCATGCCGCGACCTCTTTGCCCAGAGCGATGTAGCGCTGCAGGTGGTGGTCTTCATCGCCGAGCTGGTGGTCGATCATCACGAGGCGCTTGGCGTAGTGGGGCAGCGGCAGCTCCCAGGTCATGCCGATGCCGCCGTGCATCTGGATGCTTTCCTCGGCCACCAGCGCACCGATGCGGCCGATGCTGAACTTGGCGGCCGACAGCGCGCGCTCGCGCGCCACGCGGTCGCTGCCGTCGATGGCGGCGGCAGCGTTGATCACGGCCGAGCGGGCCTGTTCGATCTCCAGCAGCAGGTCGGCCATGCGGTGCTGCAGGGCCTGGAAGCTGCCGATGAGGATGCCGAACTGCTTGCGCGTGCGCAGGTACTCGAGCGTGGCGGTCTTGGCGGCTTCCATCGCGCCCAGGGCTTCGGCGCACAGCGCGAGCACGCCGCGGCCGATGGCGCGCTCCAGCGTGGCGGCGCCCTGGCCTTCGGCGCCCAGCAGCGCGTCGGCGCCGAGCGTCACGCCGTCGAGCGTGAGTTCGGCCACGCGGCCCCCGTCGATCGCCGGACAGCCGCGCACGGTGAGGCCGGCAGTCTTCGCGGGCACGAGGAAGAGCGAGATGCCGGCTTCGTCGTCCACGTTGCCCGAGGTGCGGGCCGAGACCAGGAACAGGTCGGCCTGCTCGCCTTGCGGCACCACGGCCTTGGCACCCTTGAGCACCCAGCCGTCGCCACGGCGTTCGGCGGTCGTGGCCACGCGCGTGCGTTCGTAGTGCGTGTCGGCTTCGTCGTGTGCAAAGGCTGCCACGGTGGCGCCGTTGACGATGTCGCCGATCTTCTCTTTCTGCGCGTCGCTGCCGGCGGCGCTGATCGCCTCGCCGACCATCACGGCGCCCAGCAGCGGCTCGACCACGAGGCCGCGGCCCAGCGCTTCGAAGACCACGGCGATGTCGAAGCCGCTGCCGCCGAAGCCGCCGTCGGCTTCGCTGAACAGCGCGCCGATCACGCCGAGCTCGGCGAAGTTCTGGAAGATTTCCTTGCTGAAACCGTGCGCCGACTTCGCGATGCGGTCGCGCGCATCGAAGGCGTACTGCTCGGCGATGAAGCGGTTCAGGCTGTCGGCGAGCATGCGCCGGTCTTCGGTGTGTTCGAAGTTCATTGCGTCTCTCCTTACAGGCCCAGGATCATCTTGCTGATGATGTTCTTCTGGATTTCGTTCGAGCCGCCGAAGATCGACAGCTTGCGGTTGTTGAAGTAGCGCGACGCGGCGGCCTTGGCATAGGCCGGGCCGAAGGTCTCGCCGGTGAAGCCGTCCTGCAGTGCTTCGGCCACGAAGGGGCGGCCGTACACGCCCATGGCGCGGCGCGCGAGCGACGAGATCTCTTGGCGAATTTCGGTGCCGCGAATCTTCAGCATCGAGCTTTCCGCGCCGGGCACGCCGCCGCCGGCCACCGCCGCGATCACGCGCAGGTTGGTGGTCTTCATGTTCTCCAGGTCGATCTCGACGCGCGCCAGGCGTGCGGCAAAGGCCGGGTCGTCCGCCAGCGGCTTGCCGTTCTTGGTCTGCGACGCGGCGATGCCCTTGAGCTGTTCGAGCGCGGCCACCGAGAAGCCCACGCCCGCGATGTTGGTGCGCTCGTAGGTCAGCAGGTACTTGGCGCAGGTCCAGCCCTTGTTCTCTTCGCCCACGAGGTTCTCGGCGGGCACGCGCACGTCGGAGAAGAACACCTCGTTGACTTCATGCTCGCCGTCCAGCGTGATGATCGGGCGCACTTCCACGCCGGGCGAGGTCATGTCGACCAGCAGGAAGCTGATGCCTTCCTGCTTCTTCGCCTCGCGGTTGGTGCGCACCAGGCAGAAGATCATGTTGGCGTGCTGGCCCAGCGTGGTCCAGGTCTTCTGGCCGTTCACGATGTAGTGGTCGCCCTGCGCGTCGATGCCGCGCACGGCCGTGGTCTTCACCGCGGCCAGGTCGGAGCCCGCGCCGGGTTCGGAGTAGCCCTGGCACCACCAGTCGGCGCCGCTCAGGATGCGCGGCAGCCAGTAGCTCTTTTGCGCTTCGTTGCCGTACTTGATGAGCACCGGGCCCAGCATGTTGACGCCGAAGGGCACGATGCGCGGCGCGAAGGCCAGGGCGCACTCGTTCTCGAAGATGAACTTCTCGACCGCGGTCCAGCCGGGGCCGCCGTATTGCTCGGGCCAGTGGTTGGCGAGCCAGCCGCGCTCGTTCAGGATGGCGTGCCATTCCTGCATGTCGGCCTTTTCCAGGATCTTGCCGCCGCGCACCTTGTCGGACAGCCGCGCGGGCAGCTTGTCCGCCAGGAAGGTGCGCACTTCGCTGCGGAAGGCTTCTTCTTCGGTCGTGAAGTTCAGGTCCATCGCGGACTCCTCAATGAATCAATAAATTTCGAACAGGCCGGCCGCGCCCATGCCGCCGGCGATGCACATCGTGACCACGGCGTACTTGGCGCCGCGGCGCTTGCCTTCGAGCAGCACGTGGCCCGTGAGGCGCGCGCCGGTCATGCCGAAGGGGTGGCCGATGGAGATCGCGCCGCCGTTCACGTTCAGGCGTTCCGACGGAATGCCCAGCTTTTCCTGGCAGTAGATCGACTGCGAGGCGAAGGCTTCGTTGAGTTCCCACAGGTCGATGTCCTGCACCTTCAGGCCGTGGCGCGCGAGCAGCTTGGGCACGGCGAAGACCGGGCCGATGCCCATCTCGTCGGGCTCGCAGCCGGCCAGCGCCAGGCCGCGGAACGCGCCCAGCGGCTTCAGGTTGGCGCGCTCGGCGTCCTTGGCTTCCATCATCACGCAGGCCGAAGCGCCGTCGGACAGTTGCGAGGCGTTGCCGGCGGTGATGAACTTGTCGTCGCCCATCACGGGCTTGAGCTTGGCCAGCGCCTCGTAGGTGGTGCCGCGGCGGTTGCAGTTGTCTTCGGTGGCGGTGACTTCGCGGTGGGTGACCTCCTTGGTCTCCTTGTCGGTCACGGCCATCGTGGTGGTGCAGGCCACGATCTCGTCCTTGTAGCGGCCGGCCAGCTGCGCTTCTTCGGTCTTGCGCTGGCTCTCGGCCGAGAAACGGTCCTGGGCTTCGCGGCTGATGTTGTAGCGCTTGGCCACGATGTCGGCGGTGTCGATCATCGCCATGTAGAGCTCGGGCTTGTGCTCGACGATCCACGGGTCCAGGCTGAGGTCGCCACCGTCGCCGGGGCTGCGGCCGCGGATCTGCGAGATGCTTTCCACGCCGCCCGCGATCATGGCCGGCGCGCCGTCCACCACGATGCGGCCGGCGGCCATGGCGATGGCCTGCAGGCCCGAGGCGCAGAAGCGGTTCACGGTGGTGCCGGCGATGCTGATGGGCAGGCCCGAGCGGATGATCGACTGGCGCGCGATGTTGCGGCCGGTGGTGCCTTCGGGGTAGCCGCAGCCGAGGATCGCGTCCTCGATCAGCGCCGGGTCCAGGCCCGAGCGCTCGACCGCGGCCTTCACCGCGAACGAGGCCAGCGTGGCGCCGGAGGTGATGTTGAATTCGCCGCGGTGCGCCTTGGTGAGCGGGGTGCGGGCGGTAGAAACGATGACGGCTTCACGCATGGGGTTGTCTCCTGGACGGTGGGCTCTAACGGTTACTCGGATTGATTCAGGCTGGCGAAATCGGCGCCGCGTTCGACCAGCTCCACGAGCAGCGGCGACGGCTTCCAGAAAATCGGATCGGCCTTGGCGAACTCGCGGATGTCGGCCAGCACCTTGGGCAGGCCCACGGTGTCGGCGTACTTCATGGGGCCGCCGCGGTGGCGCGGGAAGCCGTAGCCATAGAGGAAGGTCACGTCCACGTCGAGCGGGCGCAGCGCGATGCGCTGGAGCACGACATTGGCGCCTTCGTTGACCATGGCGGCCATGTAGCGGCGCAGGATTTCTTCTTCGGTGAATTTGCGCGGCGTGATGCCGGCGCGCACGCGCTCGGCGTCGATGATGGCCAGCACCTCGGGGTCAGGCACGCCGGTGCGCGCGCCTTCGGGGTACAGGTAGTAGCCGCGCTGCGTCTTCTGGCCGAACCAGCCGCGCTCGCAGATGCGGTCGGCCACCTGCACGTAGCGCGCCTGCGGGTCGCGCGTGGCGGCCTTGCGCTTGCGCGTGGCCCAGCCGATGTCGCCGCCGGCCAGGTCCGACACCTGGAACGGGCCCATCGGGTAGCCGAAGTTGCGCACGGCCGCGTCGATGTCGTAGGGCGAGGCGCCGTCTTCCATCATGTGGTCGGCGGCCTGGCGGTACACGGCCAGGATGCGGTTGCCGATGAAGCCGTCGCACACGCCGGCGCGCACGGGCACCTTCTTGAGCTTCTTGGCGAGTTCGAAGCCGGTGGCGACCACGTCGGCGCTCACCTTGGCGGGCACCACGATCTCCAGCAGCTTCATGATGTTGGCGGGCGAGAAGAAGTGCAGGCCCACCACGTCCTGCGGACGCGAGATGCTGGCGGCGATCTCGTCGATGTCCAGGTACGAGGTGTTGGTGGCGAGCACGGCGCCCTTCTTGCACACGCGGTCGAGTTCGGCGAACACGGCCTTTTTGACGCCCATCTCCTCGAACACGGCCTCGACCACGATGTCGACATTCGCGAAGGCGTCGTAGCTCGTCGAGCCCGAGAAGCGCGCCATCACGGCGGCCTTGGCCTCGGGGGTCATGCGGCCCTTGGCGATGAGGCCGTCGTACACCTTCTCGACGTGCGCACGGCCGCGCGCCAGGCTGGGCTCGTCGCGCTCGACCATGGTCACGGGCAGGCCCGCGTCGAGCATGGCCACGGCGATGCCCGCACCCATGGTGCCGCCGCCCACGATGCCGGCCGAGGTGAGCGCGCGCGGGCTGGCCGAGCGGGTCTCGGGCGCCTTCAGCACTTCGCGTTCGGCGAAGAAGGCGTGGATCAGGCCGGCGCGCTGCGGGCTGTCGATGCACTGCAGGAACAGCTTGCGCTCCAGCGCCATGCCTTCGTCGAAGGGCAGCGTGAGCGCGCCTTCGACCGCTTCGATGATCTTCATCGGCGAGAACAGGCCGCGGCTCTTCTTGGCGGTGTCGGCGCGCGCGGCCTCGAGGGCGGCGCGGGCGGCGTCCTTGTCGGCCAGGCCGGCGGCTTCGCGCGTGCGGCGCACCGGGGCGTTGGCAGCGACGAGTTCCTGCGCGTAGGCGAGGCCTTCGGCGCGCGCGTCGGCGTCGGTGCCGAGGCGATCCACGAGACCGAGCGTCAGCGCTTCCTTGGCGCCCGCATGGCGGCCGCTGAGCATCAGTTCGAGCGCGGGCTTCACGCCGATCAGGCGCGGTGCGCGCTGCGTGCCGCCCGAGCCGGGCAGCAGGCCCAGCGCCACCTCGGGCAGGCCCAGCTTGGCGGTGGGCGCGGCGAGGCGGTAGTGCGCCGACAGCGCAATTTCCAGCCCGCCGCCGAGTGCGGCGCCGTGGATGGCGGCGACCACCGGTTTGGTGCAGTTCTCGATCTTCAGGCAGACCTCGGGCAGCGAGGGTTGTTGCGGCGCCTGGCCGAACTCGCGGATGTCCGCGCCGGCGATGAAGTTGCGGCCCGCGCCGACGATCAGCACCGCCTTGGCGCCGCTGTCGGCCTCGGCCGCATCGATGGCGGCGGCCAGGCCGCGGCGCACGTCCACGCCCAGGGCGTTGACGGGCGGGTTGTCGATGGTCACCACGCACACGTCGCCTTGACGCTGGAAGGTGACGGGACCGTTGGACGTGGAAGGGCTGGGAGTGGGGGTGGCCATGTGCGTGTCGCTTGTCTCTTGCTTGCGTGGCAGGCCCTCGTGAAGTCTCGAGGGGTCCGGGGCTCTGGGGAGCCCTGCATTCTTGGCCGGCATCGCTGCTTTGACAATTGCATAGGTGGTTGACAGACTGTCAAAGAATTTTTGACACAATCCGCCCATGGACCTGCAATCGCTCACCCTGCTGGTGGAAATCCTTGACGCGGGCAACCTGAGCGCGGCGGCGCGCCGGCTCAAGATGACCCGCGCCAACGTCAGCTACCACCTGAACCAGCTGGAGCGCTCGGTGGGCGCGCAACTGATCCGGCGCACCACCCGCCGCGCCGAGCCCACCGAGATCGGGCTGCGGCTGTACCAGCACGGCGTGGCCATCCAGGGCGAGCTGCTGGCGGCGCGCGAGTCGGTCACCGCGCTGGGCGAGGGCCTGCAGGGCCGCGTGCGCCTGAGCGTGCCCAGCGGCTACGGCCAGCTCGTGATGGCCGACTGGCTCATCGACTTCAAGCGCCAGTACCCCGGCATCGTGCTCGACGTGGTGTTCGAGAACCGCATCGAAGACCTGCTGCGCGACGAGGTCGACATCGCCATCCGCGTGATCCCCGAGCCGCCGCAGAACCTCGTGGCGCGCGAGATGGGGCCGGTGCGCTACGTGGCCTGCGCCACGCGCGCCTACGCCGAGCGCCACCCGCTGCCCGTGCAGCTGGACGCGCTGCGCGCCACGCCGGTGGTCACGGCCGCCGTCATCGGTCGGCAGCTGCGCATCTCGGCCTACCAGGGCGAGACGCGGCGCGAGGTGATCCTGGAGCCGACGCTGATCTCGGAAAACTTTCTGTTCCTGCGCCAGGCCATCCTCGCGGGCCTGGGCGTGGGCCTCGTGCCCGACTACGTGGTGCAGGAAGACGTGCGCCGCGGCGACGTGGTGACCACGCTGGACGACTGGCGCCTGTCGATCTTCGGCACCCAGATGTTCATGCTCTACATGCCGAACCGCCAGCACACGCGGGCGATCCGGACGTTCATCGATTTCATCCTGGCGCGGGTGCGGCCGGAAGAAGCCGAAGAAGCTCAGTCGCAGCGGTAGACGACTTCGCCTGCCGGCACACCCTGCGCCGGCACCTCCGACAGCGTGCTGCTCAAAAAGCGCATCGGCGCGCCGAAGTTGCGGCAGTAGTTCTCGGCGTCCTGCGCCGTGGGCGACTTGAACACGCCGTCGGCCAGGAAGGTGACGCGCGGCGCGGGTCGCGAGACGCAGCCCGCGCCGATGAGCAGGGCCGGAACGAGGACGGAGACAGCAGCGAATCGGCGCATGGGGCAGGGCGGAAAGAAGAGGCCGCGACTGTAGCCGCTCGGCGGCGTCAGTCGGCCAGCCACACGCTGCCGTCCGCCGCCTCGCGCAGCGCCAGCGGCGTGAGGCGCGCACCGCGGCAGGGGCCGCCCACGCAGCGCCCGGTGTCGGGCTCGAAGATCGCGCCGTGCCGCGCGCACATCAGATAGCGCCCGGAGCTTTCGAGGATCTGGCCTTCGAAATCGAGCGGGCCGCCGGCGTGCGGGCACTGGTTCAGGTAGCCGTGCACGGCGCCCTGCCAGCGCACCGCGAAGGCCGGCGCGCCGCCGGGCGCGGTGAACAGGGCCGCGAGGCCGCCGTCGGCGAGTTCGGTGGCGATGGGCTGGGCGGTCGGGGCGGGCGCGGTCATGGGGAGCGAGCCTACCAAGGTCCGCCACGGGGCTGGCGCCCGGGGGAAACCTCCGTGGCATCACATGTTCCGGCTATGTCATCCGACCAATAGACGCAGGGGCGTGCCGTTTTCACAATGCATCCGCTCGCTTTCCTTCGTCCGTGCATCCTTGTCTCAAGGGGGATTCCCACCGATGAGCACGCTGAAACAGGGCTGGCGCGGGGCCGATGTCCGTCGCCTGCAGGAGGCCCTGAACCGCAAATTGCAGCCCAGCCCCGGCCTCGCGCCCGACGGCGACTACGGCCCCGTCACCCGGGCGGCCGTGCTGCGCTTGCAGGCCGCGCACTGGCTGTGCGAGGACGGCGAAGCCGGCCCCTGCACCCGCAACGTGGCCTTCGACAACGAAACCCACGCGCCGCTGCTGCACCCCGTGGCGTTGATTCCGCAGCCCGTGCCCGCGCTGTGCTGGGCGGCCGCCACCGCGATGCTCACGCGCGCCACCGTGCAGACCGTGGTGGCGCGCACGCCCTGCGAGTTGATGGGCGCCGACGGCGCCTTGCGCCGCCGCGTGGACAGCGACCGCCATGCCCAGGGCAGCGACCCCGATGACGACGACAACCGCCGCTTCGCCGCCGCGCACGGCCTCACGCTGCGGACCCACGGCCCGTGGACCGTCGCCGCGCTGCGCACCGCGCTGCACGCCGGGCCGCTGATGTTCGACCTGCGCTGGGGCGCCAAGGGCGGCGCGCCCGCCGGCCAGCCGGGCCACATGGTCGTGCTCGCGGGCATCCGCGGCGACAACGACCCCGGCGGGGGCGGCACCACGCTGCGCCTGTTCGACCCCTGGCCGCCGGGCCGGGGCGCGCGCAGCTCGACCAGCCATGTGCGATGGATGCAGGCCGTGGCCGATCGCATCTGCGGGGTGTTCCAGCGGTAGTGGCGCCTGACTGCGGTGGCCGTTGGCACCGGCGCATGAAAAAATCCTGACTTTCCGCGAACCGTTTCGGCGGGTGGCCGCCTCTTTCCATGCGGGAGGGGCGTTCTGCTCCCCCGCATTCACACGTCACGGATCGAAGGAAACCACCATGCTCTACGTCAAGAATGTTCCCGGCTGGGAACGCGCCCTGCGCATCGCCCTGGGCCTCGCCGGCCTCGCCTTCGCCGCCATGAACTGGCCGGCGGATGCCATGGCCGTCGCGGTCGGCCTCATGGGCGCGATGCTGGCCCTCACCGGGCTGGTCGGCTTCTGCCCGATGTGCGCGATGGTCGGGCGCACCCTCGACAAGGGCCGCTGACCCATGCCCACCGCAGCGATCGACCGCACCTGCCTGATCCTGGCCGCGCAGACCGGCGACCCCGTCGCCCTCGAGGGCCTGCTCGCCGCCTGCCAGACCGACGCGCGCCGCTACGCCCGCCGGCACTGCCAGGCCAGCGACGTGGATGACGCCGTGCAGGAATCGCTGCTCGTGGTCGCGCGCCGCGTGCGCGGGCTGCAGGCGGCTGCGGCGTTCTCGTCGTGGCTGTTCACCGTCATCCGGCGCGAATGCCTGCGCCTGCAGCGCGCGATGTTCCGCCACGACCCGCTCGACGAAGACGTGGTCGAACGCCAGCTCGCGGCCCGCAGCGACCACGCGCTGCGCATCGACCTGGCCCACGCGCTCGAATCGCTGCCGGCGCACTACCGCGAGGTCGTGCTGCTGCGCGACTTCGAGGAACTCACCATCGCCGAGATCGCCGAACGCCTGGGCGAGCCGGCGGGCGCCGTGAAGAGCCGGCTGCACCGGGCGCGCCTGCTGGTGCGCGAGTACCTGCTGGGGTAGCCCGGGGGTGCTTCGGTCGAGGGGCGATGCGACAATCTCGCCGCAATGACAGACACCCTCACGATCACCCGCCCAGACGACTGGCACCTGCACGTGCGCGATGGCGCCGCCCTCGAAGCCGTCGTGCCCCACAGCGCCCGCCAGTTCGGCCGCGCGCTGATCATGCCGAACCTGCGTCCGCCCGTGACCACCGCCGCCCAGGCCGTGGCCTACCGCGACCGCATCCGCGCCGCCGTGCCCGCGGGCACGTCCTTCGAGCCCGTGATGTCGCTCTACCTGACCGACAAGCTGCCGCCCGAAGAAATCGCGCTGGCCGCCGAAGCCGGCGTGCGCGCGCTCAAGCTCTACCCGGCCGGCGCCACCACCAACAGCGATGCCGGCGTGACCGACATCCGCAAGACTTACAAGACGCTCGAGGCCATGCAGAAGCACGGCCTGCTGCTGCTGGTGCACGGCGAAGTGACCGACCCCGCCATCGACCTGTTCGACCGCGAAGCCGTGTTCGTCGACCGCGTGATGATCCCGCTGCGCCGCGACTTCCCCGAACTCAAGGTGGTGTTCGAGCACCTCACCACCAAGGAAGGCGCCCACTACGTGCGCGACGCCGACCGCTTCACGGCCGCCACCATCACGGCGCACCACCTGCTGTACAACCGCAACGCCATCTTCACCGGCGGCATCCGCCCGCACTACTACTGCCTGCCCGTGCTCAAGCGCGAGACGCACCGCGTCGCGCTGGTCGAGGCGGCCACCAGCGGCAGCGACCGTTTCTTCCTGGGCACCGACAGCGCGCCGCACCCCGCGCACCTGAAGGAACATGCACTGGGCTGCGCCGGCTGCTACACCGCGCTCACCGCCATCGAGCTGTACGCCGAGGCCTTCGACAGCGTGAACGCGCTCGACAAGCTCGAAGGTTTCGCCAGCTTCCACGGCCCCGACTTCTACGACCTGCCGCGTCACACCGACACCATCACGCTGAAGCGCGAAACCTGGACCCTGCCCGAGACCGTGCCCTACGGCGAAGCCACGCTCAAGCCGCTGCGCGGCGGCGAGACGGTGAACTGGAAGCTCGCATGACGGCGCCGGTGCCCCTGTCGTCGCTGCGCGTGATGCTGCTGATCGACGCCGACAACGTCTCGGCCGACGTGATCGAGCAGGCCGTGCAGCGCACGATGGAGGACTACGGCGCCATCCATGTGCGCCGCGCCTACTGCAACGCCGAGATGGCCGTGAACCGCCAGGCGCTGTTCAAGCGGCTGTCGGTGCGGCCCATGGTGAACCTGTCGGCGGGCAAGAACAGCACCGACATCGCGCTGGCCGTCGACGCCATCGACCTCGTGATCGCCGAGCGGCCCGACGTGGTCGTGCTGGTGTCGTCCGACTCCGACTTCGCGCCGCTCGTGATCCGCCTGCGCGAAAAGGGCTGCCGCGTCTGCGGCATCGGCCAGCAGGGCAAGACCGGCGAAGAGACCGTCGGCATCTACGACAGCTTCATCGACCTCGCGCACCACGGCATCAAGCCGGCCGTGCGCACCGCGCCGGCCAAGAAGGTGGCGGCTGCGAAGAAGACGCCGGCCGCGAAGACCGCCCCCGCGAAGAAGGCTGCGGCCAAGACCGCGCGCAAGACGACGGCAAAGACGGCCAAGCCGGTGGCACCGCCACCGCCGCAGCAGCCTGAAATCTCCGAAGCCGCCGAGTTCATCCTGCAGGCCGTGCCCGCGCTGCGCCGCGGCACCGACGTGCCGCTGAACGACGTGGCCAAGGCCCTGCGCACCGCTGGCCTGCTCAGCAAGAGCGGCAGCTCGCTCAAGCTGTTCGACAAGCTCACGGGCGAGTTCGCGGTGATGCAGCACCCCGACCGCATCCGATGGACGGGGGCGCCCGCGCCTTGACCCCGGGCCTGCCAGCGGTCGCGGCCATCGAGTGGGCCGCACCCTGGCTGGCGCCGTACCGTGATCCCGGCGAAGCCGTGGCGCGGACCATCGCACAGGGTGGCACCGTCGCCGCCGCGCTGCAGGCGGCCAAGCCACCCGCCGTGCCCGACTTCGTCACGCAGGACGCGCTGCCCGAAGGCCAGGCCTACGAGGCCCACATCTTCCGCACGCGCACCGTGCCCACGCGCGACAACCTGCACGACTTCTTCAACGGTCTGGTCTGGCTGGCTTTCCCTGAAACCAAGCGCCGGCTCAACGAACTGCAGGCCGCCGAGATCGCACGCGCCGGCGTCGGCGCCACGCGCGGGCCGCTGCGCGATGCGCTCACGCTCTTCGACGAGAACGGCGCGGTGCTCGATGCGCCGCCTGCGCTGTGGGAGGCGCTGGTGGCGCGCGACTGGCAGGCGCTGTTCGTCACGCGGCGCAGCCTGTGGCACGAGGCGCGCCTGCTGCTCTTCGGTCATGCGCTGCTTGAAAAGCTGGTGGTGCCGCGCAAGCCAATCACCGCGCATGTGCTGCTGACGCACCGCGCGACCGGCGCCGCCGCTCTCAACGATGCGGCAATCGCCCGAAGCATCGGTGCGAAAAGGCTCGAAGCCAAGCCTTTCGTTCCCCTGCCGGTGCTCGGCGTGCCCGGTTGGTGCATCGAGAATGACGCGGCTTCGTTCTACGCCGACCCGCAGGTCTTTCGACCGTTGCCGGGCTCGTCGGCAGGCTGAAGCCACGCCAGCACGCACGGGTTCGGGAGGGCCCTCGGCTGGCGGTCGCATCGCGCGCAAGTGCGCGCGACGTACGTCAAGAAAAAATCAGGGAGGTTCAAAAAAAGATGGACACCGTCCTCATCGTTCTCAAGCTCGGGTTGGTTCTCTACGGGATCTACAGCTTCATCACCTACATGTCACGGCGCTCCGAGAACCGGAATGCCCTGAAAGACTTTCGCAGCAGCTCGCCGGTGTTGCGCAGCATCACCGACGAAGAAAAATCGGCGCTGCAACCCTTTCTCATGGGGCAGGGCCTCGTGATCGGCGACAACGTGCACGAGCTCGACGGCGCGTTCGTGCGCCACGGCCTCCAAACGCAAGGCGCGACCACGCTGCACGACACCCTTGGCGACGTCGACGTGCTGCTGCCCTACGACGCCCTCCACTACGTCGAGGCGTACAACGAGGCGCAGGTGGTGTTGTCCGGCAAGTGCGCGGTGGTGATCCGCCTGAACGGCTTCGAACTGCTCGAAGGCCGGGCGCGCGCGCAGCGCCAGCAGGCCCAAGACCAACAATGGCAGCGCGGCGAGCTCGGCGCGCTGCCGTCGCTCGATGAGACCGTGGCGGCCGAAGTGGCGACTGGCGTGGTGGTGCCGGAAGCCGCGGTGGCATCGATAGCGACCGACCCGAACGCGCGCTACCAGCGCGGCGAGGTCGACATCCTGAGCCAGCGCACCGAAACGCCCGAGGAGGTCGAGAGCCGCATCGGGCGCGGCGGCTGGGCCTCGGCCTTCGCGTGGCTTCTGGCGTTCGTGCTGTTGTGGGTCGCCACCTGGGACGCCACGCGCGCGGCGCGCATCTACCTGCTGGGCGCAGGCCTGCTCGCAGGCTTGTGGGCCGTGTGGCTGTTCGTGCGCAAGCCGCCGGCCACGGCGCCGGAGCGGGAACCGCAGCCCGTGAACCGCGTGCGCGGCATGCTCAACCAGATTTCGGTGACGAATGCTGGCAACACGTCGGTCCAGAGCGTGGGCCTGTTCATCGGCGACAAGTTGAGCCTCGTGTTGCCCTCGCACTGGCGCAACGCGGCAGCGGTGGCGCACGGCGAGGTGATCGAAGCCGAGCTGCGCACCAGCGACTACAGCGCAGTGGTCTTCGGCCCCAAGTGGTCGGTGAGCGACGAGTGGCGGCGTTTCCAGCCCGTGTACTGGGGACGGCACCTGCTGCATCTGATCATCGGCCTGCTCGCCGCAGGTGCGGTCGCGCTGTCGGTGCCGAACCTGCGCAGCGAGGCCGCGTTGGCCGCGCAGTGGGTCATGAATGGCAACGGCACCGCCGCTTATGCCGACGTCGGGCAGCTGGCCGACAATCCGCCGCCCTGGGGCAGCCGCGTGCGCATGGCAGGCGAAGGCCGGTGCGAGATCGACCTGAGCGGCCGTGCCGGCGTGCCCGCCATTGATTGCACCCTGGTGCGCTGGGGCGGCACCGCACCCGTCGTTCCCGCGTTGGACATTCCGCAGGCCGTGCTGGCGCTCGCCAGCCCCGACTTCATTCGTGTGTCCGAGGACTACACGATGTCCAGCCTGATCGAGGTGCAGCGGCTTCTGCAGGGCGGACGGGTGGACGACAGGCTCGCGGCCTACAGCGCGCGCGAGCGCACGCTGTGGATCGCGCGGGGTTTCGACCAGTCGGTGGCGGCGATCGAGGCCGCCTGCAAGGATGCCGATGGTCTGTCGCCCTCCGCCTGCGAGAGCCTGCAGCGCGACCTCGTGCGCACCATCGACGCCACCGTCGACAAGGACGGCGTCGACATGCCCGTGATCACCTGGCAGGCGTTGGCCGCGAGCGTGGCGACGGGCCAGGAGAACGCATTCCTGAGGCTGTCGCAACAACAGCTGGCGTCTGTCCGGCGTGCGTTGCAACAAGCCGTCGACAGTGCGGTGGCTGCGAAGATCGAGACGGCGCGCGCCGCCATCGTGCCCGCCAAGGGCGGCGTGCTGCTGGCGTCTGCCACGCGCATCGTGGACATGCCGGCGCAGCCCGGCAAGGCCGAAGATGGCGAGAGCACCCCGCTCGCCCGCTGGACCCGCCTGCAGCTCAACGCCACACCAGACAGCCTGAAACCCTTCACCCTCGAAGGCCTCGTGACCGCCAGCGGCAAGGACACCACCGGCACGCCGTGGGTGCGCGTCGACCCGAGCCTCGATGCCTCGCGCATGACTGCGGCGGGCGCGCACGTGCTGTGGTGGCTGTTCGCCGCGGGGCTGGTGCTGGTCAACGGCGTGCTGTTTGCACTGCGCTGGACGCAGGGCAGTCGCCGTCGCGCCCGGCTCGAGGCCGACATCGCCACCCGCCCCGCGCCGGGCACCAGCGGCCTTTTCTGACAGGCCTTGACTCCGGCGGGGAATATCGGGGCGCCAGAACTTTTGCTCCTATCATGGCTCCACCGGAAGCAACACCGAGGGCCTCCCCGTCGCGCGCGGCTTGAAGAGGGCCCCGGGGCCCTTATCTAAGGGGGCAGATTTCCCCACGGAGAATTCAACTTGAAACGTATCCTTCTGTTTGTCCTGACCAACGTGATGGTCGTTGCGGTGCTCGGCGTGGTCGCCAGCCTGCTCGGCGTCAACCGCTTTCTCACGGCCAACGGGCTCAACCTGACGGCGCTGCTCGGCTTCGCGCTGGTCATGGGTTTCGGCGGCGCGATCATCTCGCTGCTCATCAGCAAGCCCATGGCCAAGTGGACGGCCGGCCTGCGCATGATCGACAACCCCCAGTCGCCCGACGAGGCCTGGATCGTCGGCACCGTGCGCAAGTTCGCCGACAAGGCCGGCATCGGCATGCCCGAGGTCGGCATCTTCGAAGGCGAGCCCAATGCCTTCGCCACCGGCGCGTTCAAGAACTCGTCGCTCGTGGCCGTGTCCACCGGCCTGCTGCAGGGCATGACGCGTGAAGAGGTCGAGGCCGTCATCGGCCACGAAGTCGCGCACATCGCCAACGGCGACATGGTCACGATGACGCTGATCCAGGGTGTGATGAACACCTTCGTCGTGTTCCTCTCGCGCGTGATCGGCTACGCGGTCGACAGCTTCCTGCGCCGCGGCGACGACCGCTCGTCGGGCCCCGGCATCGGCTACTACGTGAGCACCATCGTGCTGGACATCGTGCTCGGCTTCGCCGCCGCGATCGTGGTGGCCTGGTTCTCGCGCCAGCGCGAGTTCCGCGCCGACGCCGGCGCCGCCGCACTCATGGGCAACCGCCAGCCGATGATGAACGCACTCGCGCGCCTGGGCGGCCTGCCGGCCGGCGAACTGCCCAAGGCCGTCGAAGCCATGGGCATCACGGGCGCAATGGGCAAGCTGTTTGCCACGCACCCGCCGATCGAAGAGCGCATCGCGGCGCTGCAGAACGCGCGCTGAGCACAGACAGGCCGCGCAGCGGCACAAAGAAAAAGGGGCTGGTGATCCACCAGCCCCTTTTTCATTCACCGAAGAACGGTGTGTCGTTCGCTCAGAGGTTGAGCGCCGAGACGGCTTCCAGGCCCTGCTTGATGTTGTTGCGCGCGGCACCTTCCACCGACATGCGCAGGCGGGTCGTGCCGACGAGCGAGTCGAACGCGCCGCCCGTGTAGGTCGACTTGATGACCTGGCGCATCGCCACCGACTTGTCGGAGGTCTTGATGAGCGACCAGCCCGCTTCCATGTCGACCGTGAACGCGGCGCCGAACGTGGGCTTGGTCAGCTTGACGATCGAGACCGACAGCTCGTAGTCACCGCTCTTGCCCTTGACGACTTCCTTGAACAGGGCCGATTGCGTGACCGACTTCTCGATGGCGGCGCCCAGGTCTTCGTTGGTGATGTCCGAGCTCCACAGCGGGTTCGTTTCATTGCCGCCGCCGGTCTTCACCGACACCGAGTAGGGCAGCTTCTTGCTCGAAGCGATGCTGGTGGGCGTCATGGCCTCGCGGTTGGCCGACGAGGCGCAGCCCGCGAGCACGACGACGACGGAGAGAACGGCCAGGGCGCCTGCGCGGCGAAGGGTGGTGGTGTTGATCATTTGGTTTTGTCCGATTCTTTGAAGATGTTGCCGACCACTTCGTCGACCATTTCGGGCGGCGAGAGGCGTGTGAGGGAGGTGTGGAGCGAATTGCCGGTGGCCAACGGGTAGTCGGACTTCGGTTCGCGGATCGTGACGGTGAGCTCGACGAGGTACATGGTGATGTCCCACATCCACTTGTCGACGTAGGTGACGACAGCGTCGACTGGCTCGGGGGGCTTGGCTTCTTCCGTGACCTCGAAACCGCGTTTGCGCAGATTGCCGGCAATCAGCTTCTGGAGCGTGCCGTCTTCACCCTCGAGCTTCCTGACCTGCACCACGCGCAGCTTGTCGAGATTTGCCGAGGGATCGACGGTCGCTGTTGCGCGGTTGACCGCGCAGCCGCTCGCGAACACGGAAACAGCCACGGCTGCGAGAAGCAGCCTGATGACTCTTTTCAAATGAACTTCTCCTCCGCCCGGAATGGGCCGAAGGAATGTAGCTGGAAATGTGTAAAAACGTTTCCTGAGCACCGATCCTTGGCGAAAAATTCGCCGCGCCGCAGTCAGACTGCACAGTTGCAGCCTTCTGGGCGCTTCAGGCCGTTCAATTGCCGGTGGCGGCAGGCTCGTCGGACGCGGGCGTGTCCGGTGCGGATTCGGCGGCTTGCGGCGCAGCTTCTGGTACTGCTTCCGGTGCCGCTGCGGCCGCAGCGGCGGCGGCCTCTGCCGCAGCCTCGGCCCGCTTCTTGTCGTCCCGCACGCGCTGCAGCGTGCGCGTCACGTCGCCGGGTTTCATGCCGTACATGTCGGCGAACTCCTGTTCGCTGCGGCCGCTGGCTTCGAAGGCGCGCAGCAGGGCTTCGCGCTTGGCGGCCTGCTGGGCGAGTTCGGCCAGGGCTTCGTCGACGACGGCGTTGTTGTTGGCGTCGCGCGAGCGCACCAGCACGGCATAGGCCTCGTGGTCGAGGCCCGAGGCTTCGATGGCCTTGGCGATGCGCGTCACCAGCTGGGGACGCAGGTCTTCGCCGGGGTTGCGGTGCGAGCGGCGGCGGTGCAGCTCGAGGATGGCGTGGTGCACGTGCTCGGGCGCAACCGGGTCGAGCGCGTTGCCGTCCAGATCATGGCGCGCATGGCCGGCGGCCACGCTCTCGAGGTAGCGCGTGGAGCGCGCATGCTGGCCCATCGCGATCTTCAGGTCTTCGGCCTTGAAGTCTTCGGGATGGCGCGCGATCAGCTCTTCGTACACGCCGAGCTTCAGCGGCACGAAGCGTGCGCCGAAGAGCTGCGGGTACAGCGCGAACAGGCGCTCGAGCACCGGGTTGACCTTGCGCGGTGCGCGCTGGGCTTCGGGCTGTTGTTGCTGTTGCGGCTGCTGTCCGCGCGGCTTGCGCCCTTGCTGCGGCGGCTGCTGCTGCCCATGCGGGCGCTGTTGCTTGGCACGCGGCGGGCGTTGTTGCTGCTGCTGTTGCGCGGGGGCGGGCTGCGCTGCCGACGCGTCAGCGCCTGCGTCGGTGCCCGCGCCGGCCTTCAGCTGCTGCAGCTGCTCGGCCATGTCCGGGCGCTGGCGCCGTGCGTTGCGCGAGTTCGTGTTCGGGGCGGCGGTGGATGCGTCGGTCATACGGAAGGCTCGGCGATGGGCGCGAGGGGATGGAAAGGGAAGAAAAGGAACAACCGGTCCCGCGCGGTCAGCGCGGCCGGAACATCCTGCGGGTATTGTCAGGGCGGATCGTCATGCGCGTGCAGCGCCTCGGTCACCTCGGTCAGCGGCTTGCCGCCCGATCAGCAGCCGGAACGGCAGCAGCATCAGCACACCGACACCGAGCTTCACGCCCAGGTCGCCGAGCGCCCAGGTGAGCCAGGGGCCGTCGGTGCCTGCGAAGGCGATGCCCCAGAAGACGATGCTGTCGAGCACGGCCGCGATCACCGTGGCCACCAGCGGCGCGCGCCACCACAGGCCCCGGCGCAGGCGGTCGAACACGCGGATGTCGAGCAGCTGCGAGGCGATGAAGGCCAGGCCCGAGGCGGCAGCAATGCGCGCCGGCGCGAGCAGCAGCGACACCGCCACGGCCACCGCGAAGCCGACCCACGCCACGCGCCGCGCCATGCCGGGGCCGAAGCGCCGGTTGACGAGGTCGCTCACGAGGTAGGCCACCGGGTAGGTGAAGGCGCCCCAGGTGAGCCAGTCGTTGATGGCGAACTGCACCAGGAGGTTGGACGCGAGCACCACGGCGGCCATCGCCAGCGTGGCGACGGCCAGCTGGCCGGTGGTGGGGCGGTGCAAGTGCATCGTCAAACGGCGCTGCCGAGCACGCTGCGCGCCACGGCCTCGGCCACCTTGATGCCGTCCACGCCGGCCGACAGGATGCCGCCCGCGTAGCTCGCGCCTTCGCCGGCCGGGTAGAGGCCGCGCACGTTGAGGCTCTGGAAGTCGTCGCCGCGCGTGATCTTGATCGGCGACGAGGTGCGCGTTTCCACGCCGGTGAGCACGGCGTCGTGCGTGTCGAAGCCCTTGATCTTGCGGCCGAAGGCCGGGAAGGCTTCGCGCATCGCCTCGATGGCGTAGGCGGGCAGGGCCTGGTGCAGGTCGGTCGGTGTCACGCCGGGCTTGTACGACGGGATGATGCTTCCGAGCGCGGTCGACGGCTTGCCGGCGATGAAGTCGCCCACCAGCTGGCCGGGCGCGTGGTAGTTGCTGCCGCCGAGCACGTAGGCGTTGCTTTCGAGCTGGCGCTGCAGCGCGATGCCCGCGAGCGCATCGCCCGGGAAGTCGCGCGGGTCGATGCCCACCACGATGCCCGCGTTGGCGTTGCGTTCGTTGCGCGAGTACTGGCTCATGCCGTTGGTGACCACGCGGCCCGGCTCGCTGGTGGCCGCGACCACGGTGCCGCCGGGGCACATGCAGAAGCTGTAGACCGAGCGGCCGTTGCTGGCGTGATGCACCAGCTTGTAGTCGGCCGCACCGAGCAGCGGATGGCCCGCGTGGCGGCCCCAGCGGGCGCGGTCGATGAGGCCCTGCGGATGCTCGACGCGAAAGCCGATGGAGAAGGGCTTGGCCTCGATGTGCACGCCGCGTGCGTGCAGCATCTCGAAGGTGTCGCGCGAGCTGTGGCCCAGCGCCATCACGACGTGGTCGGCGCGCAGTTCGCTGCTCTGGCCCGTCGTCTGGTCGAGCACCGTCAGGCCGCGCAGGTGGCCGTCTTCGATGTGCACGTCGGTCACGCGCTGCTCGAAGCGGATCTCGCCGCCGAGCGCGACGATCTGCTCGCGGATGTTCTCCACCACCTTCACCAGCTTGAAGGTGCCGATGTGCGGGTGCGCGACGTACAAGATTTCGGGCGGCGCGCCGGCCTTCACGAACTCTTCCATCACCTTGCGGCCGAGGAAGCGCGGGTCCTTGATCTGGCTGTAGAGCTTGCCGTCCGAGAAGGTGCCGGCGCCGCCTTCGCCGAACTGCACGTTCGACTCGGGGTTGAGCACGCTCTTGCGCCACAGGCCCCAGGTGTCGCGGGTGCGCTGGCGCACGGTCTTGCCGCGTTCGAGCACGATGGGCTTGAAACCCATCTTCGCGAGCATCAGCGCCGCGAAGATGCCGCAGGGGCCGAAGCCGATCACCACGGGGCGCGTGGCGTCCGCGGGCGCCTGGCCCGGCGGCGTGTAGCGCATGTCGGGCGCGGGCTGGATGTGCGGGTGGCTGGCGTGCTTGGCCAGCAGCGCGGCTTCGAGCGCGGCGTCGGCCAGCTGCACGTCGCAGATGTAGACCGTGAGCAGGTCGACCTTGCGGGCGTCGAAGCTGCGCTTGTAGACGGTGTGGGAGGCGATCGCTTCGGTCGGAACGTCGAGCGTCCGGGCGATCAGGGTGGCCAGCGCCTCTGGGGCGTGGTCGAGCGGGAGTTTGAGTTCGGAGATTCGCAGCATGTCGTGGGGCTTGTGGTTATCAAGCAGACCGACGATTTTAAGCGCCCGGGGCGCTATGAAACTTGTAGCTGGGTCAGGCGGGCAGGAAGCCTTCGACGGAGAGGTAGCGCTCGCCCGTGTCGTAGTTGAAGCCCAGCACCACCGCATCGGGCGCCAGCGAGGGCAGCTTCTGCGCGATGGCCGCGAGCGTCGCGCCCGACGAGATGCCGACCAGGATGCCTTCCTCGACCGCGCAGCGGCGTGCCATTTCGCGCGCCGGTTCGGCGTCGACCTGCAGCACGCCGTCCAGCAGCGAGGTGTCCAGGTTCTTCGGAATGAAGCCCGCGCCGATGCCCTGGATGGGGTGGGGCGCCGGCGCGCCGCCCGAGATCACGGGCGAGGCCACGGGCTCCACCGCGAACACCTGCAGCTTGGGCCACTTCTTCTTCAGCACCTTCGCCACGCCGGTGATGTGGCCGCCCGTGCCCACGCCGGTGATGAGCACGTCGATGCCCTCGGGAAAGTCGGCCGCGATCTCTTCGGCCGTGGTGCGCACGTGCACGTCGACGTTGGCGGGGTTGTTGAACTGCTGCGGCATCCACGCGCCCGGCGTGCCGGCCACGATTTCCTCGGCGCGGGCGATGGAGCCCTTCATGCCGTTGGCGCGCGGCGTGAGGTCGAAGGTGGCGCCGTAGGCCAGCATCAGGCGGCGGCGCTCCACCGACATGCTGTCGGGCATCACCAGGATCAGCTTGTAGCCCTTGACGGCCGCGACCATCGCCAGGCCGATGCCGGTGTTGCCCGAGGTGGGCTCGACGATGGTGCCGCCGGGTTTCAGCGCGCCGCTCTTCTCGGCGTCTTCCACCATCGACAGCGCGATACGGTCCTTGATCGAGCCGCCGGGGTTGGCGCGCTCCGACTTGATCCAGACCTGCTGCTTCGCATGGCCGAACAGGCGGTTGATGCGGATGTGCGGCGTGTTGCCGATGGTCTGGAGGATGTTCTGGGCCTTCATGGAATCTCCTTGGGTGCGAGGGTCGGATGGTCAGCGCGCATTGTGGCGCCCCCTGGGCCGGGTTGCACCCGGCCCGCGACCGTTTCAGCACGAGGGGATGGCAGGCCGTTGCGGTTCAGGCCTCCAGGGCTTCGAGCGGCCCGAAGAACTCGTAGCGAAGCTGCTGCTTCGGCACGCCGAGCGCCAGCCCGTTCGCATACACCGCCTGCATGAAGGGCTTCGGTCCGAGAAAGTACAGGTCGACATCGCGGTCTTCCGGCAGCAGCCCGGCCAGCAGCTCGCGGGTGACGAAGCCGGTCGCATGCGGCGTGTCGGTGTCGCGCGGCGCGTCGTAGACATACAGCGGCTTCACGTTCGCATGCCGCTGCGCGAGTGCGTCGACGCGGGCGCGGAAGGCGTGCGCACCGCCGTGCCGCGCCGCATGGACGAAGTGCACCGGCCGGCCCGTGTGGGCCACCGATTCGAGCATGCTCATCGCAGGCGTGATGCCCACGCCGCCCGTCACCAGCACGAGGGGACGTGCCTGTTCGCCCGCGGGCTGCAGCACGAAGTCGCCGCACGGCGCCTGCACCTGCAGCCGCGTGCCGACCGCGGCGGCCTCGTGCAGCCAGTTCGAGGCGCGACCGCCTTCTTCCTTCTTCACGCTGATGCGGTACCACGGCTTGCCCGGCGCGTCGGACAGCGAGTAGTTGCGTCGCACCGGCTGGCCGTCGATCTCCAGCACCAGCGTGAGGTACTGCCCCGGCGAGAAGGCCAGCAGCGCGCCGTCGTCCACGGGCTCCAGGTAGAACGAGGCGATGACTTCGCTTTCGTCTTCGCGCCGCGCCACGCGGAATTCGCGCGTGCCGCGCCACCCGCCGGGTTGCGCCGCGTTGGCGCTGTAGACGGCTTCTTCCGCGGCGATGAGCAGGCCCGCCAGCGATTCGTAGGCCTCGCCCCACGCGGCGATCACCTCGTCGGTCGCGGCATCGCCGAGCACCTCCTTCACGGCGCGCAGCAGGTAGTGGCCGACGATCGGGTAGTGCTCCGGCAGCACGCCCAGCGCGGCGTGCTTCTGGATGATGCGGGGCAGGGCGCCGGCGATCGCTTCGAGCCGGTCGATGTGCGCGCCATAGGCGATGACCGCACCCGCCAGCGCGCGCGCCTGCGTGCCGGCCGCCTGGTGCGCCTCGTTGAAGAAGGCCTTCACCTGCGGATGGCCCTCGAACATGATCTTGTAGAAGTGGCTGGTGATGGCCTCGCCGTGGGCCTGGAGCGCGGGCACGGTGGACTTGACGATGGCGATGGTTTGCGGATTCATGGTCTGGCGGTCCTTCGGTTGAGATGCGTTGGTCATCTCACGATCCGTGCCAGCCGGAAGGCCTCTGCAAGTGCTTGACGCCATTGGGGATTTATCAGGCGTGGTCAAATTCACAACAACTTCAGCGTTGTACTTATGACCACATTGCGTGTCGATTCGACCACCGAGGCCTCACCACCCGAGCCCGAGCCCGAAGCCGAGGCCGCCCGCTACCGGTCGCTGCTCGCCGCCGCGCGCGGCCTGGTCCGCTGCGACGCCGCCGCGCTGCTGCAGCTCGACGTCGACGTGTTGAAGCCCGTCGCGGTCGACGGCCTGAGCGACGAAACCCTCGGGCGCCAGTTTCCCGTCGCCGCCCATCCGCGTTTCGCGCGCCTGCTCGACAGCGAACGGGGCCTGCGCTTCGCCCACGACAGCAGCCTGCCCGACCCGTACGACGGCCTCGTCGCCGGCCAGCCGGGCATCCTGCCCGTGCACGACTGCATGGGCGCGCCGCTGCGCCTGCGCGGCGCCGTCTGGGGCCTGCTCACGCTGGACGCCCTGGAGCCGCACGCCTTCGACGCCGTGGGCCCGGCGCAGATGGAGGCACTGATCGCCCTCGTCGAAACCGGCATCGAGGCCGCCCACACGATCCGCGAAATGCAGGCGCGCGCGATGCGCGAGCAGGCCGTCGCGCAGGCGCTGCGGGCGGGGCGTGGCGCGCCGCGCGAGCTGCTGGGCAGCAGCCCGGCGATGAAGCAGCTGTGCCACGAGATCGACACCGTCGCCGTGTCCGACCTCACGGTGCTGCTGCTCGGCGAAACCGGCGTGGGCAAGGACCTGGTCGCGCAGCGCCTGCACGCGCGCTCGCGCCGCAGCGAGCAGCCGCTGGTGCAGGTCAACTGCGCGGCGCTGCCCGAGTCGCTGGCCGACAGCGAACTCTTCGGCCACAAGCGCGGCGCGTTCACCGGCGCCGTGCAGGACCGCGACGGCAAGTTCGAGATCGCCGATGGCGGCACGCTCTTTCTCGACGAGGTCGGCGAACTGCCGCTGAGCGTGCAGGCCAAGCTGCTGCGCGTGCTGCAAAGCGGCGAGGTGCAGCGCCCCGGCAGCGACCGCATGCGCAAGGTCGACGTGCGCGTGATCGCGGCCACCAACCGCGACCTGCCCGCGGCGATCGCGCAGGGGCGCTTTCGCGCCGACCTGTACCACCGGCTGTCGGTCTATCCGCTCGTGGTTGCGCCGCTGCGCGAACGGGGGCGCGACGTGCTCGTGCTGGCCGGCAGCTTTCTCGAGGAGAACCAGCACCGGCTGGGCGCGCGCAATCTGCGGCTCTCGCCGGCGTCGAAGGCCGCCATGCTGGCGCACGGCTGGCCGGGCAATGTGCGCGAGCTCGAGCACGTGATCAGCCGCGCTTCGCTGCGGGCGTTCAGGGAACAGCCGCGCGGCTCGCGCTGGACGGCCATCGAACCGCATCACCTGGCGCTGGACAGCGCCGCCGCCGTGGGAGGCGCGGTGGCAGCGCCCGTGCAGGCCCCGGCGAACGAACACGCGGGGCCTGCCATCGCTGGCGGCACGCTGCGCGAGGCGACCGAGGCCTTCCAGCGGGCCTGGCTGTCGGAACTGCTGGCCCGCCACGGCGGCCGCGTGGCCAGCGCCGCGCGCGAGGCCGGCATCGACCGCAGCAACTTCCATCGAACCCTGCGCAAGCTGGGCCTGGTGCAGGCCGGGGACAGCGAAACGCCCGGCTGACGGCCGGCGCGCGACACCGCCTGAAGGGTCATTGATGGGGCGGGCGATAATCGAGCGGTGAAGCACGCCAGACCGCCGCTGGTGCAAGCCCGAAAGGGACGATGCTCTGCCTTCGGGCAACAGCATCGGGTCGAAAGATCGCACTGGAGGAACGTCCGGACTGCACAGGACAGCGCAGGAGTTAACGACTCTCCACCGTGAGGTGAGGATCAGAGCAACAGAGACGAGCCGATTCAGTTCGGGTGAAACGGGCAATCTCTGCGCGCAGCAACACCAAGTAGGCCAGTATTGAGGTGGTTCCGCTGAGCTGGCGGGTAGGTGGCATCGAGCCGTTTGGCGACAAACGGCCCAGAGTAATGGCGGTCACGCCGGGGTCTTCGCAAGAGGGCCTCGGTGCACAGAATCCGGCTTATCGGCGAGCTTCACACTTTTCTTTCCCTTCCCCCTTTTCCCTGGGCCGCGCGCTGACGACGTGCACGGTCGCGTGCAAGACTCGGTAGAAACCCGTACAATTGTTAGCAAGCTAACTAATTGATAACGCCGTGGCCGATACCGAACCCATCTCCCCGTTGCGCGAACACGCGCTGATGCGGCTCGGCACCTCGCTGTCGGTGCTCCAGCGCGGTTACCGCGCGGCGGCCGACAAGGCGGTGGCGCACGTGGGCCTGTCGCAGACGCTGGCCTGGCCGGTCGTGGTGCTCGGGCGCATGGAAGACGGCGTTCGGCAGGGCACGGTGGCCGAGGCGCTGGGCATCGAAGGGCCGTCGCTGGTGCGCTCGCTCGACCAACTGGTCGAGGCCGGTTTCGTCGAGCGTCGCGAAGACCCCGCCGACCGCCGCGCCAAGACGCTGCACCTCACGCCCGCCGGCCGCGCCGTCTGCGAGCCCATCGAGGCCGCGCTGCGCCAGATGCGCGCCGCGCTGTTCGAAGGCATTCCCGACGAGGACATCGCCGCCACCTTGCGCGTCTTCGGCGCGCTCGAGGCCAAGCTCGGCCGCAGTGCCGCCGGCATGCAGAGCCTGCAGCAGGAAGGGCGCGGCCAGTAAATGGCGATGTCGATGGCGCTGCCGCGCTTCACCCGCGCGGAAGTTCTCTTTTCCGTCAAGAGCTTCGCCGCCGCGATGCTGGCGATGTACCTGGCCAGCCGCGCCGGCCTGCCGCGCCCGTTCTGGGCGCTCATGACCACCTACGTCGTCGCCCACCCGCTGGCCGGCGCCGTGCGCTCCAAGGCGGTGTTCCGCTTCTGCGGCACGCTCATCGGCAGCGTCGCCACCGTGCTCATGGTGCCCGCGCTGTCCAACGCGCCCGAGCTGCTCACGCTGGTGCTCGCGCTGTGGGTCGGGCTGTGCCTGTATGTGTCGCTGCTCGACCGCACGCCGCGCTCGTACGTCTTCATGCTCGCGGGCTACACGGCGGCGCTGATCGGCTTTCCGTCGGTGCAGACGCCGCTCGTGCTGTTCGACACTGCCGTGGCGCGCGTGGAAGAGATCGGCCTGGGCATCTTCTGCGCCACGCTGGTCCACAGCCTCGTGCTGCCCGCGGGGCTCGCGCCCACCGTGCTGGGCCTGCTCGACCGCACGCTGAAAGACGCGCGCCAGTGGATCGGCGACCTGTTCCAGCCCGGCGACCGCAGCACCCCCAAGGACGCCGACCCCAAGCGCCTGGACGACGACCGCCGCCGCCTCGCCGGCGATATCACGCAGCTGCGCCTTCTTTCGACCCACGTGCCCTTCGACACCACGCACCTGCGCTGGACCGCCGGCGCGATTCGCGCCATGCAGGACCGCGTGGCGGCGCTCACGCCCGCGCTGTCGGCCGTCGAAGACCGGCTGCAGGCGCTGGCGCAAGCCGAAGGCCGCCTCGCGCCCGACGTCACCGCCGTGCTGGCGCTGGCCGCGCAATGGCTGCGCGACGAGAGCGACCCGGCCGTCGACGCCTCTGCACGCCTGCAGGCGCTGCGCCAGGCGATCGGTGCGCTGGGCAGCGCGCAGGACGTGGGGTTCACGCCCTGGGCCCGCGCACTGCGCATCGGCCTCGCAGGCCGGCTCGAAGAACTGGTCGACGGCTGGACCGCCTGCGCTCGGCTGCGCCGCGACATCGACGAAGGCCTCAAGGGCGGCGCGCCGTTGCGCCGCACGGCCGCGCTGGGCCAGCGCGCGATGCACCGCGACCACGGCATGGCGCTGCTGTCAGCGCTGGCCGCCGTCATCGCCATCTGCGTGTGCGGCGCGTTCTGGATCCTCACGGGCTGGACCATGGGCTCGGCCGCCACCATGATGGCCGCCGTCTTCTGCTGTTTCTTCGCCACCATGGACGACCCCGTGCCCGCGATGCACGGCTTCCTGAAGTGGACGCTGTGGTCCATTCCCATCTCGGCCGTCTACGTGCTCGTGCTCATGCCCACGGTGCAGGACTTCGGCATGCTCGCGCTGGTCTGCGCGCCGCTGTTCCTGGTGCTGGGCCTGTACCTGCCGCGCCCGACGCACTTCATGGCCGCGATGGCGCTGGTGTTCGGCGTGTCGGGCACGCTGGCGATGCATGACACCGCCAGCGCCGACCTCGTGAGCTTCATCAACAGCATGACCGGCCAGATCGTCGGCGTGGTGATGGCCGCGCGCGTCACGCGGCTGGTGCGTTCGGTGGGCGCCGACTGGAGCGCGCGCCGCATCCAGCGCGCCACCTGGCGCGAACTCGGCGACATGGCCGCCTCCACCCAACCGCAGTACGCGCAGAGCGACGCCTACGCCGTGCGCATGCTCGACCGCATCGGCCTGCTGGCGCCGCGCATCGCACAGGCCGGCGGCACCGTGGAAGGCGTGGCCGCCAACGACGCGCTGCGCGACCTGCGCATGGGCGCCGACATCGCCGTGCTGCAGCGCGTGCGCGCCCAGCTGCCGATGGTCACTTCGGCCGCGTTGCTCGGCGGCATCGCGCGCTTCTTCCGCCAGCGCGGCGAAGGCCGCATGGCGCCGCGACCGGCGGCGCTGCTGCCGCAGATCGATGAAGCGTTGGCCGCCGTGCTCGCTGCGCGCGACACCTCCACCGCGTCGCGTGCCGCCGTCACCGCGCTGGTCGGCCTGCGCCGCAACCTGTTCCCCGACGCGCCGCCTTCGCTCGCGGCTGTGTCTTCTTCTTCACCGCAAGGAGCTTCCGCATGATCGGCGAAGCCAGTTTCTACGGGCTCTACGTGCCCTGGCTCATGTTGCTGGCCGCCGCCGCGCTGCTCGCCCTGTGGGGCGTGCGCCGGCTGCTTGCCGCCACTGGCCTGTACCGCTGGGTGTGGCACCCGGCGCTGTTCGATATGGCGCTGTACCTGCTGCTGCTGTACGGCCTGAGCCGCCTCACGGCGCACCTGCAATGACAACGCAAACCACACAGAGATTCCCATGAAAGCCAACCCCTTCGCAGACAACCCCCGGGCCCAGAGCCTGCTGCGCGTTCTCCTCACCGTGGCCGTGGTGGCCGCCGCCGTCTGGGCGGGCTTTCGCCTGTGGGACCACTACGAGCTCGCACCGTGGACGCGCGACGGCCGCGTGCGCGCCAACGTGGTCCAGATCGCACCCGACGTCTCGGGCCTCGTCACGGCCGTGCCGATCCGGGACAACCAGCCGGTCGCCGCCGGCACGCTGCTGTTCGAGGTGGACCGCGCGCGCTACGACCTCGCCGTGCGCCAGGCGCAGGCCGCGCTCGCCGCGCAGCGCGCCGTGAGCGCCCAGGCCCAGCGCGAGAACGCACGCAACACGGGGCTGGACGAGCTGGTGTCGAAGGAGTCGCGCGAACAGACCCGCGCCCGCGTCGAGCAGGCGCAGGCCGCCGTCGCGCAGGCCGAGGTGGCGCTCGATTCGGCGCGCCTGAACCTGCAGCGCGCCGAAGTGCGCGCGCCGGCCGACGGCCTCGTCACCAACCTCGACCTGCGCCAGGGCAGCTACGCCGCCGCCGGCCGGCCGGTGCTCGCGCTGGTCGACGCGCAGTCGTTCTATGTCGAAGGCTATTTCGAAGAAACGAAGCTGCCGCGCATCCACCTGGGCGACCGCGTGCGCGTGACGCCGATGGGCGGCGGCGCGGTGCTCGAAGGCGCGGTCGACAGCGTGGCCGCCGGCATCGCCGACCGCGACCGCTCCACCAGCGCCAACCTGCTGCCCAGCGTGAACCCGACCTTCAACTGGGTGCGGCTGGCGCAGCGCATCCCGGTGCGCGTGAAGCTCGACCCGCTGCCCGAAGGCGCGCGCCTCGTGGCCGGCCAGACCGTCACGGTGCAGGTCCTCGAACACGACGCGGCCCACGCGGCCGCCACACCGAAGAAGGGATGACCGCCATGACCCGCTTCGCCTTTCGCATGGCTTCGCTCGCGGTCGCGGCCGGGCTCGCGGCCTGCGCGGCGGTCGGCCCCGACTACCGGCAGCCGCCCGAAGCGCTGGCCAGCCAGCCCGCTGCGGCCAAGCCGTTCGCCGAAGCACCGGCGAATGCCGCGCCGCTGCCCGCGCACTGGTGGCGCCTGTACCACGACCCGCTGCTCGACCGGCTCGTCACCCAGGCCCTCGCGCACAACACCGACCTGCGCCAGGCCGTCGCCAACCTCGAGCGCGAACGCGCCATCGAAACCGAAGTGGCCGGCGCCAAGTACCCCACGATCGGCGTGAACGGCGGGCCGTCCTTCGGCCACGTCTCGGGCCTGTCGCTGCTGCAAAAGGGCTACGAGCCGCCGAACACCTTCAACTACAGCGCGGGTGCGTCGCTGTCGTACCAGGTCGACCTGTTCGGCCAGATCCGCCGCGCCATCGAGGCCTCGGCCGCCAGCAGCCAGGCCGCCGAAGCCGCGCTCGACCTCGTGCGCGTGAACGTCGCGGCCGGCACCGCGCGCGCCTACGCCGAAGCCTGCTCGGCCGGCCTGCGGCTGCAGATCGCGCAGAAGTCGGTCTCGCTGCAGCAAGACGCCGTGAACGTCACCGAGCGCCTGCAGCGCGCGGGCCGCGCCGGTGCCATCGACGCCGGCCGCGCGCGTGCCCAGCTCGCGCAGCTCGACGCCGCGCTGCCGCCGCTGAAGGCCCAGCGCCAGGGCGCGCTCTACCGCCTGGCCACGCTCACCGGCGCACTGCCGCAAGACTTTCCGCGCGAGGTGGCCGACTGCACGACGCCGCCGCGCGTGGCCGGCGCGCTGCCGGTGGGCGACGGTGCCGCGCTGCTGCGCCGCCGGCCCGACATCCGCCAGGCCGAGCGCAGCCTCGCCGCATCCACCGCGCGCATCGGCGTGGCCACGGCCGACCTCTATCCGAAGGTCACGCTGGGCCTGTCGGGTTCGTCGGCCGGCCATGCCACCGGCTTCGGCCGCCAGGACACGCTGGCCTGGAGCGTGGGCCCGCTGATCTCGTGGACCGTGCCCAACACCGGCGCAGCGCAGGCCCGCATCGCACAGGCCGAGGCCGGCACGCGCGCCGCGCTCGCGAAGTTCGACGGCACCGTGCTCACCGCGCTGCGCGAGACCGAGACCGCGCTCGGCACCTACGCCCGCGAGCTCGACCGCCGTGCCGCCCTGCAGGCCTCGCGCGACGAAAGCGCCAAGGTCGCCGCGCAGGCGCGCCAGCTCTACCGCAACGGCCGCACCGCCTACCTCGACGCGCTCGACGCCGAACGCGCACTGGCCGGCGCCGACGCCGCATTGGCCGCCAGCGAGGCGCAACTGGCCGACGACCAGGTCGTGCTGTTCATGGCGCTCGGCGGCGGCTGGGAGCCGGCCGATGACGCGCTCGCACAAAGCCAACAAGGCAAGCCCGCCACGACCGTCCGCTGAGCGGCACGTGCCGCTCGCCGGCCGCAACGCTCAGCGCGTGAACAGCCAGCCGCCCTTGGGCTGGCGCGTCAGCTCGTGGCGCTTGATGGCGCGCTCCTCGCCGTCGTCGCCCACGTAGACCACGTCGAAACGCAGCAGCCGGGGCGACACCAGCTTCCAGTTCTGGATGCGCTGCACCGTCACGCAGGCGGTCTTGTCGTGGTACTGCATCTCGGCCATCGGCCCGGCCTGGAAGCCCGTGCCGTCGAACAGCCGGCCGGGTGCCGCGAAGGGGTTGAGCACCGCGCCGTTGCGCGCCGTGATGCAGCCTTCGGTACGCAGGAAGGATTCGATGGTCGGCGACGCGCTCCCCACCACCTTGCCCACCGCGGGGCTCGGGGGCTTGCCGCCGACGGCTTCGCGGATGCGCTCCACCTGCACCGCGGTGATCGGCGCGAGGCCGTCTTTGGACACCACGGCGGGTGGCGCGGCTGTCGTTGCAGTGGTCGGCGAACCGACCGGCGCGTCCGGGAACAGCAAGGCCGTGAGGTAGCTGCAGCCCGCCAGCAGCGTCAGGGGCAGGGTGCAGGCCAGGGTGCGGATCGGTGTGCCGAACTTCATGGTGCTGGTATCTCCCGTGTGCGGCGCGGGGCCGCTGTCTTCAGGTGGCAGTTTGCGGTGCTGCCTCGTCGTCCTCAAGCCGCTTTCAAAAACGCTCGTGCGGTGCCAGGTAGCGCCACTGGCCCGGCTGCAGCCCGGCCAGCGAGACGCGGCCCACGCGCAGGCGCCGCATGGCGACGATGCGCAGGTTCACGCCGTCGCAGATGTGCGCGATCTGCCCGGGCCGCGCGCCCTTCAGCGCAAAGCGCAGGCCGGTCTGCTCGGGCGACTGCCGGCCGATGCTCACGCGCGCGGGCGAACGCTCCAGCCGCGCCAGCACCTCGGGGCTCACCGGGCCGGCCACGTCGACCATCACTTCGTGCTCGAGGATGCCCGCGTCTTCCTGCAGTTTGCGCTCGATGCGCCATTCCTGCGTGTAGGCCACGAGGCCGCTGGCGCCGGTTTCGAGCGGCGTCATGCAGCGCTGGCCGCGCGCATGCGCCGGCAGGAAGCGCTGGCCCTCGCGCTCGGGCTCGTGGTGGTTGGCGGCCACCAGCAGCTGGTGGGCGTTGTCGGTCGGCATGCCGGCGGGCTTGTAGAGCACCATCGTCACCGGCACCACGGGCTCGGGCCGCGCGCCGGCGGCGATCTCGACCTGCTGGTGCGGCTGCACGCGCGACTGCGGCAGCAGGGCGGGCACGCCGTCCACGCGCACCGCGCCGTTCTCGATCAGCAGCTCGGCCTCGCGGCGCGACACCTGGGCCAGCGCGGCCACGCGCTTGGCCAGGCGCACGCCTTCGTCGTCGGGCGCAGAGGGGCGGTTCGAGCGGTTCATCGCGCGTCGGCCAGTTGACGGATGCGCGCCACGTGCGCCGCCAGCGAACGCGCGGCCACCGGCCACATGCGCTCGGGCACGTCGTCGTAGGCAAGTGGCAGCCACTGCTCGGGCGTGCCGTCGGGCAGCCGCTGCATCGCGGCGGCGATCTTGGCCTCGCGCTTGAGGCGGTGCGCCTTCAGGTGCGCGATGGCGGTGCGCGCAAAGCCGATCACGTAGCCGTGCGCCGGCAGGATGAAGTCGATGCCGCCGGCCGCGCAGGCCGCGTCGAGCTTGTCGAGCGAATCGAGGTACGCCGTCATGTCGCCGTCCGGCGGATCGACCACCGTCGTGCTGCCGTTGAGGATGTGGTCGCCCGAGAACAGCAGGCCGTCTTCTTCCAGCACCAGGCACAGGTGGTTGGCCGCGTGGCCGGGCGTGTGGATGGCGCGCAGCGTGTGCACGAGCGGCGTGCCGTCGGGCGCGGTGCCCGAGAGCACCAACTGTTCGCCGTCGGCCAGCTCGCGCTCGGCGCTGAAGCGTGCGGTGGACCGGGCCGTGGGCGCGGACGACAGCCCGAGGATCGGCGGCTTGCGCTCGGCGGCGCACAGCGCCTGCAGCGGCGCGGCGCCTGGCGAGTGGTCGGCGTGCGAGTGCGTGCAGACGATCAGGCGGATGTCGCCTTGCGTGGCTTCCATCAGCCGCGCCAGGTGCGTGGCGTCGTTCGGGCCCGGGTCGATCACGAGGTAGCCGGTGGCCGCGTCGCCCACGAGGTACGTGTTGGTGCCCGGGCCGGTCATGGCGCTGGGGTTCGGCGCGGTGAGGCGCTGCACGTTCTTCAGCAGCGCCACGGGCTGCGTGCTCTGCCAGTCGAGCGCGTGCGCGATCTGGCCGTCGGGGCACACCAGCGCGAGCTCGCCGAAGGGGGACTCGTGTTCCATGTAGCGCGCGTCCTCGCCCTTGAGCAGGCCGGCGCGCGGACAGCTGGTCCACAGCGGCTTCTCCTGGCCGTCGGCCCCGGGCGCGCAGGCCGCGAGCACCGCATCGACCGTCGCGTAGGCCGCCATGCGCTGCAGCGTGCGGATGGTCGGGAAGATCATGAAGAAGCTGCCCGCCTCGTGGCGCGCCAGCGCGTCGGCCGGGCGCACCCAGCAGGGCTCGAACTGCTCGCTCTCGTCGGCCGTGGGCTCCTGGCCCTCGGGCATGCGCGCCACCAGGAAGGGCACGTCGAAGCGCTTGGGCAGGTCGCGGTCGGTGATCCAGTGCGCGAAGGTGAAGACCTCGTCGGCCGACAGCACCAGGCCGCGTGCCGCGCACTGGTCGGCGAAGGCCGTGCCGGCGGTGGCGTTGCGGTCCATGGCGGCGACCTCGCCGGCGCTCACCGCGCGGCCGTCGGCGTGGCGGGCCAGCAGGATGCCGAGTTCTTCGAAGGCCTCGCGGATCGCGGCGATGGCCTGCGTGTGCTGCGTGTCGCTCTGCGTGGCGCGGCGTGCCGCGATGCGTGCGGCGGCGGCGTCGGCCGCGTCGATGTGGCCCCCCGGAAAGACGTAGGCACCGGGCGCGAAGCTCGCGGTGGCCGAGCGGCGGGTCATCAGGACCTCCAGGCCGGCGTCGGTGTCGCGCAGCAGCAGGACGGTGGCGGCGGCGCGCACGGGCACCGGTTCGCGATGGGTGTGGAGTTGTTGTGTGGGGCGGACCATGGAGCGATTATGGAGAGGCGAGGGGCGCGGTGCATAAGCACATGTGCAAACAGATATCAGCCGCGCGCCACAATCGGCGCCTGCACCGTCCGCCTCGAAGAAAGACCGACATGGCCCATTCTCCCTTCCCGCGTCGCGCCCTGCTGGCCGCTGGCGCCTTGCTCTGCACCGTTGCCGCATCGACCCTGGCGCTGGCCCAGCCCGACTGGCCGCAACAACCCGTCACACTGATCATGGGCTTCCCGGCCGGCTCGGGCGTCGACGTGGTGGCCCGCGCCATCCAGGAGCCGCTGTCGCGCCAGCTCGGCAAGCCCGTGATCATCGACTACAAGTCGGGCGCCGCCGGCAACATCGCCAGCGAGTACGTCGCCCACGCCAAGCCCGACGGCTACACGCTCTCGTTCGGCACCGCCGCCACGCACGGCAGCAATGCCGCGCTGTACAAGAAGCTGCCCTTCGACGTGGAGGCCGACTTCGTGCCCGTGGCGCCCGTGCTCGACGTGTCGAACGTGCTCACCATCAACCCCGACGTGATCAACGTGCGCACGCTCAAGGAGTTCGTCGAGCTGGTGAAGGCCAACCCCGGCAAGTACAACTACGCCTCCACCGGCAACGGCGCGGGCACGCACATGGCGTTTGCCGAGTTCAACTCGCGCCTGGGCCTGAACATGGTCCACGTGCCCTACAAGGGCGGCCCCGAGGCCATCACCTCGGTGGTGCGCGGCGAAACCTGCTGCATCATGAACCAGGTGCAGACCGTGCTTCCGCACTACAAGGCCGGCAAGGTGCGCCTGCTGGGCGTGACCACCGCCACGGCGGTGCCGGCCGTGAAGGAGGTGCCGACCATCGCCTCCAGCGGCCTGCCCGGCACCAAGGGCTTCGACAGCGCCATCTGGTTCGGCATCTTCGCGCCCAAGGGCACCGACGCGCACATCGTCGACAAGCTCAACGCCGCCGTGAAGACCGTGCTCGAGCAGCCCGAGATCCGCGAGCGCTTCGAGAGCCAGGGCAACACCGTGCGCATCGAGTCGCCCGCCCAGTTCAAGAAGACCGTGCACGCCAACCGCGTGAAGTGGGCCGAGGTCGCCAAGGCGGCGAACATCAGCATCGACTGATCAGAGCGTCTTCGTCAGCGTGAGGATGAAGCGGGCCTTGTTCGGCGAGTAGGTCGTCTGGCCGACGGTGCCGAAACCGTAGTCGTAGCCCGGGTTGGCCACGGAAACGTACGAACTCTTCTTGTTCGCGCCCTGCACCGAGCCGGTCAGCGTGAGGCCGCTGCCGAAGTCGTAGGTCGCGCCGACGTTGTAGTCCACGTAGCTCCTGTAGCCCAGGCTGCGGATGTCGCTGGACATGTTCGTGTAGCCCACGGCCGCTTTCAGCGTGACCTTGGGCACGATCTCCTTGCTGTAGGCCAGGTTCAGGTAGCCGGTGTTGCGGCCCGTGCGGCCCGAGCCGGTCTTGGCGCTGGCATAGCCGAAGTAGTCCTTCGACACCGTGTGCGAGTACTTCAGCGTGAACGAACCGAGCGTGGCGTCGGTGTAGCCCGCGCTGGCGTACAGCTCCGTCGTGTTGCCCGTCGAATTGCCCGGGTACAGATAGGTGAGGGCGCCCACGTCCATGTCGAGCGGGCCGGCCTTGAACTTGTAGCCGCCGTAGAGGTCGCTTTCAAGGCTGTTGCCCTTGAGCCAGTTGACGCTCGAATTCCAGTTGCCGATGTAGAAGCCGCTGTCGCCGAAGGCGTAGTCGAAGCCGCCCTGGATGGCGGGCTTGAAGCCGCGGGTCTTGGCGTAGTCGTTCTTGCCCAGCATGTCCTGGTCCTGGCCGCGGAACTTGTAGTTCGTGGTCAGCGCCACGTTGCCCGTGAGCTGCGCGTTGGCGAGCAGGGGCAGGGCGAACAGGGTGGGAAGAACGAGCACCGGCAAGGCGGTGCGAAGGAGGTGTTTCATCGAAAGAATTCGCTAACGGATGGAGGAGCCGGCAGCGTAGAAGCGCGGGTCTAAAAGCCGCGTAAAAAACGAAGGCCCCGGCGCAAAAGTTGTGTGTCGGGCATCGTCATCGCGACCACGCCCACCACCACGCAGGCCAACCCGACCCACGCCGTGGGCGCCAGCGTCTCGCCCAGAAACACCACGCCGATCGTCACGCCGATGGGCACGCGCAGGTAGGCCTGCGCCGAGGTCGACATCGGCCCCAGCGTCTTGATGAGCCGGAAGTAGATCGTGAAGGCCAGCGCCGTGGACAGCATCGCCAGCGCCAGCACGGCGAGCATCGAGGCGGTGGAGGGGGCGAGCGTCCAGGGCCTGTCGATCGCCAGGCTCGCGGGCACGAGCAGGGCCGCGCCGCTCAACAGCGAGCCGGCCGCGGGCACCATCGGGTCCAGGCCCTTGAACACGCGGCCGAACATCGCGGCGCAGCCGTAGCAGACGGCGGCCACCACCAGCGCGAGCTGCGCCAGCAGCGAATGCCCCAGCCCCTGCAAGGCCTCGAAGCCCACGATCAGGCAGATGCCCGCCAGCCC
>NZ_JBWKYF010000062.1:0-41759 GCF_059423605.1 Variovorax sp. GW460-12-1-14-LB1 | reverse complement strand
CATCGGGGGACGGGGCAGGACGCCGGTGGTGGCGGAAGAGGAATCCATCGAGGAAGAAGGGGAAGAAGAAACGGCGTGCATCGGTTTCGAAGTGTCGCGCATCCTGTGCGACGGCTGCGCGCCGAAGTTTCTATTTATCAAAGCAATGACTTGTTTAATTGAGGGGCGCCGCCTAGTATCCAGGCTCCTTTGGTGTTCCCCTTCGTTCTCATGTCGTCCTCCTCCTCTTCCCTCGATGCCGCCGCCGTTGGCGCGCCGCCGCCCACCGCCGCGTGGCGCGAGCTGTTCAGCGGGCGCAACGGCTGGCGCGCGCTGGCGCTGACCGGCGGCGTCGCGTTGCACGCGGTCAACGTCCACATCGTGACCACCGTGCTGCCCTCGGTGGTGCGCGAGATCGGCGGGCTCGACTGGTACGCCTGGAGCACGACCTTGTTCGTGGTCGGCTCGATCCTCGGCGCCACGCTCTCGGTGCGGCTCTTGGCCGCGCGCGGGCCGCGCGGCGCCTGCCTCACGGCGCTGGCCGTGTTCACGGCCGGCTCGGTGGGCTGCGCGCTGGCGCCGGCCATGCCGTGGCTGCTCACGGGGCGCACGGTGCAGGGGCTGGGCGGCGGGTTGCTGGCGGCGCTGAGCTACGGGCTGATCCAGCGCGTGTTCGAACCCCGGCTGTGGCCGCGCGCGGTGGCGCTGGTGTCGGGCATGTGGGGCGTGGCCACGCTGTGCGGGCCGGCCGTGGGCGGGCTGTTCGCGCAGGCCGGCCACTGGCGCTGGGCCTTCTGGGCGCTGCTGCCGGTGGCGGCGGCGCAGGCCCTGCTGGTGGCGGTGCAGCTGCGGCCCGCGGCCGGCATCCGGCATGACCGCCCGGCGCAGATGCCGCGCGTGCCGGCGCCGCAGATCGCGCTGCTGGCGCTGTCGGTGCTGGTGATCGCGGCCAGCGGCTTCTGGCCCGGCCTCGCGGGGCAGGCCGTGGGCGTGGCGCTGGGCCTGGCCATCGGCTTCGCCGCCACCCGCATCGACCGCCGCGCCGGCGCCGTGCGCCTGCTGCCGACCGGCGCCTATGCACTCGGCACGCCGCTGGGCGCCATTTATGCAAGCGTGGCGCTGCTGCTGATCGGCACCACCACCGAGATCTTCGTGCCCTACTTCCTGCAGCTGCTGCACGGCCACACGCCGCTCGCGGCGGGCTACCTCACGGCGGCGATGGCGGGCGGCTGGAGCATCGGCTCGCTGACCTCGTCGGGCCGCACTGGCGCAGGCGCCGACCGCATGCTGCGCGCCGGGCCGGTGGTCTGCACCGCGGGCCTGCTGGCGCTTGCGTGGCTGCTGCCGACGCCGGGGGCGCTCGGGGCTAACGTCGAGACCACGTTCGTGGCCGTGGCGCTGGCGGCCGTCGGCTTCGGCGTGGGCATCGGCTGGCCGCACTTGCTGACGCGCGTGATGGCGCTCGCGCCGCGCGGCGAAGAAGGTTTGGCGTCCGCGTCGATCACGACCGTGCAGCTGTACGGCATGGCCGTCGGTGCGGCCGTGGCCGGGTTGGTGGCGAATGCGGCGGGGCTCACGGTGCCCGGTGGTGTGGACGGTGCGCGCTCGGCCGCGATCTGGCTGTTCACGGTCTTCGCGCTGGCGCCTGCCATCGCCGCGTGGCTGGCGTGGCGCGCGGTGGCGCGGCGCTAGGCCAGTACGCCTTCCCAGGCGAGGGCGCGCCGGCGTCCACGTTCGCGGCGCGTTTCGCCGCGCAAGGTGGCGACGAGGCCGTACACATCCGCCGGCAGGTGCGCGCCGCGCCATGCGATGTGCTGGTCGGCGCGGCACATCACGAGGCGGTGCGCATAGGCCTTGGGCAGGCTCGCGGTCTCGATGTCGAGCACCGTGAGCGGCATGCGGTACGCGGCGGCCGCGCGCTCCAGCGGCCGCACGTCCACGCTGCGGTCGAAGCGCAGCAGCGTGTAGCCCGGGCCGAAGGCGTCGTACAGCGAGCGCCCGTCGGCCAGCCAGAAGTGCGGCGCGCGGCAGCCGGGCACGGTGGAGGGCGTGAACTCGCCCATCGAGTACGGCGGCGCGCGGTGCTCGCCGTCGGGCACGATGATCGGCGAGCCGGTGTAGAAGTAGCCGAAGTTGAGCCCGCCACAGCAGAACTGCTGCACGTTGAGCGCATAGGCCTCGCGGCCGATCTCGGCGCGCTGCGCGTCGCCCGCGGGGCCGGGCGCCTCGATGTCGGGCGGCACGGCGCGGCGCGCGCGGATCATCTTCTGCGCATGGTCCATTGCGAACTGCGACACCTGCTCGGTGATCGGCAGCCGCTCGGCTTCGTAGGCGTCGAGGATGGCCTCGTCGGCCCAGCCCTGCACGCAGGCGCCCAGCAGCCACGAGAGGTTGAGCGCGTCGGCGATGCCGGCGTTCATGCCGTAGCCCGCGTAGGGCACCCACAGGTGCGCGGCGTCGCCCGCGAGGAACACGCGGCCGTCACGGAAGCGCGTGGCCACGAGACGCCGGCCGATCCAGTCTTCCTTGCTGATGATGTCGTAGTGGAAGTCGGACCCCACGCCCAGGATCTCGCGGATCGAGGTGTCGCGGTCGACCGAGTCGAACTCGGGCTCTTCGGCGTTCAGGTGGTTGTGCACCAGCCAGGTCTCGTGGCCGTCGATGGCGAACATCGTGCCGCAGCGGCGCGGGTTCATCGCGTAGTACGACCACGCGGGCTTGCCCGGAATCATGTCGCGCAGCTGCGGCGCGCGGATGAAGGTCGACTGCACGCGCTGGATCACGGCCGTGCCTTCGAGCTTCGCGCCGATCTGCTTGCGCACCGGCGAGCTGCCGCCGTCGCAGCCGACCATGTAGCGGCAGCGGATGCTGCGCGTGGCGCCGCTGTCCATGTCGGTGGCGATGGCGCTCACGCCGTCGGCATCCTGCGTGAAGCGCTCGAAGCGCGTGCGGTTGAGCAGCGTCACGCCCGGCAGCGCGGCCGTGTGCTTCAGCAGAATCGGCTCGAGGTAGATCTGGTTGATGCGGTGCGGCGGCTCCGGCGTGGGCCACCATGCGTCGGGGCCCTCGGTCTCGGTGTAGCGGTCGCGCCGGCACGGAATGGGGATGCGCGTGAGCTCGGTGCCCGTCACCGTGGTGCGGAACACCACGTCGTTCGGGTGGTCGGCCGGCAGCCCGGCATCGCGCAGTTGCTGCGCCACGCCCAGGCGGCGGAACTGCTCCATGGTGCGCGAGGCCACGTGGTTGCACTTCACGTTCGGCGGCTCGGCGAAGCGGCGCGTCTCGCACAGGATCACCGAGACGCCGCGCGAGGCCAGGTCCATCGCCAGCGTGAGGCCCACGGGGCCAGCGCCGACGATCAGCACGTCGGCTTGCATCGGGGTGTCGGCGGTCTTCGTCATGTCTCTATCGGCTTGTCGTTCAGTCGAGCTTGATGTGGGCGTCCTGGATCACCTGGGCCCACTTCTTCGTCTCGGCGCGGATGTAGCTGTCGAAGGATTCGACCGAGCCCGGCGCCGGCTCCACGCCGAGCGCGCGCATCGCGGTCTTCACCTGCTCGTCGCCGAGCGCGGCGTTGAGCTCGGCATTGAGCCGCGCCACCACGGGCGCCGGCGTGCCGGCCGGCGCGACCACGCCGAACCAGCCCGTCGAGTCGTAGCCCGGCAGGCCGGCCTCGGCCACCGTCGGCACCTCGGGCAGCATCGGCAGGCGCTGCGGGCTGGTCACGGCAAAGGCGATCAGCTTGCCGGCGCGGATCTGCTGCAGCGACGAGGGCAGGTCGACCACCGCCAGCGGAATCTGCCCGCCCAGCACGTCGAGCGCCGCCGGGCCCGAGCCGCGGTAGGGCACCTCGACCAGCCGCGTGCCCGCCATCTGGTTGAACAGCGCCGCTGACAGGTGCATGGCCGTGCCGTTGCCGCCGTGGCCGATCGACAGCGTGGCCGGCTTCGCCTTGGCCAGCGCGATGAGTTCGCGCTGCGTCTTCGCGGCCACCGACGGGTGGCCCACCAGCACGAAGGGAATGGCCGCCAGCATGCCCACCGGCTTGAGGTCTTTCTGCGGATCGAAGGGCATCTGCGGGTACAGGCTCACGTTGGCCGCCAGCGCGCCCGCCGCGCCCACGCCCAGCGTGTAGCCGTCGCCCGGCGCCTTGGCCACCAGCGTCAGCCCCACGTTGCCGCCTGCGCCGGGGCGGTTGTCGACCACCACCTGCTGGCCCAGCTTCTCGTTCAGGCGCGGCACCAGCATGCGCACCACGCCGTCGGCGCTGCCGCCAGGCGGGAAGGTCACGACCATGCGGATCGGCTTGGTGGGGAAATCGCCCGCCGGGGCTTGTGCCAGGGCGGTGCCGGCCACCAGCGCACCGGCCACGGCCCACAGCAGTTGCCTGCGTCGCCCACGAAATGCGTGCATGCCGCGGGCGATGGGTGCTGTCATTCGGGCCTCTCCTTGAATTCGGTGCTTTGATCGGAGATTGAACGATGGCAGCATTCATTCGTAAATCAAGAAATTCCGAATGATTTTTCAAATTTTCTGATGAATACGAACTTCAGTCCTACGATCCGCCAGCTGCGTGCGTTCCTCGCGGTCTACCAGCTGCGCAAGCTGGGCGCCGCGGCCACGCGGCTGTTCGTCACGCAGTCGGCCGTGAGCATGCTGATCCGCCAGCTCGAAGAGGGCCTGGGCACGCGCCTGTTCGACCGCACCACGCGCGCGCTCAAGCCCACGGCCGCAGCCGAACAGATGATTTCCACCGTCGAGCGCGTGCTGCGCGACGTCGATTCGCTCTCGGCCGATTTCCGCGAACTCGCCACGCTGGAACGCGGTCGCGTGACGCTGGCCATCACGCCCACGCTGGCCGGGTTTTTATTGCCCGATGCGCTGCGCGCCTTCGGTGAGCAGCACCCGAAAGTTCGCGTGCTGGTGAACGACTGCGCGCCCGACCAGTTCCTGTCACGCATCCTCGGCGAGCACGTCGACTTCGGCATCGGCACGCCCGAGCGGCCCGGTCCCGAGGTCGAGGTGCAGCGCCTCATGCGCGACCACCTCGCCGTGGTGTGCCGCACCGACCACCCGCTGGCCAAGGCGCGCGTGGTGCGCTGGTCGGACCTGGGCCGCCACCCGGTCATCACCGTGCGCCCCGGCTACGGCGTGCGCCCGCTGATCGACGGCACGGCGGCGGAGGCGGGCGTGACGCTCGACGTGGTGAACGAGGTGTCCTTCCTGTCCACCGCGCTGTGGATGACGGCGGCGGGCATGGGCGCGTCGATCATGCCGTCGGCCTTCGCGCGCGCCGAGAAGAACCCGGTGCTCGTGGTGAAGGTGCTCAGCGCGCCGCGCGTGGTGCGCGACATCTCCATCGTCACCAAGCGCGGCCATTCGCTGTCGGCGGCGGCGCGGGCGTTCATCGAGGCCTTGAAGCAGAGCCTGCAGTAGCCGCGGGGGCGGGCCGGTCGTATGCTGGCCGGTCTTTTTTCTTTGCGCGAAAGCAGGTGCCCCATGACAACAACCACACGGTCCCGTTTCTCTTCCGCATGGCTGGGCCTGGCATTCGGCCTGATGCTGTCGATGCTGCTCGTGGCCTGCGGCAACAAGGAGGCCGAGCAGCGCAGCGCCTTCATCGCCTACCTGCAGACCCGCGTGCTCGACAAGCCCGGCTTGCGCGTGCCCACGCCCACCGCCGAAGAAAAAGCCTCGTTCGGCGACTACGCGCAGCACTACGCGGTGATCACCGATTTCAACGAAGGCATGAACAAGTCGGTGAGCCAGCCGATGACGCAGGTCATGGCCAAGGGCGCGCTGCGCTCGCTGGCCGACCTGCCGGCGCGCCGTGACGATCTCAAGGCCGCCAAGGAAGGCCTGGGCGGCTTGCGCAGCGCGCTCGACCAGCAGCTGGCCAAGGCCGACGCGGCGCGCGCGCAACTCAAGCAGCCCGACGACCTGAAGCAGGTCTATGGCAAGGCCTACGAGAAGACGGTGACGACGCCCGCCGCCACCTTCAAGGAGGTGTTCCCCGCGCTCGACGCCGTGTTCGACAGTGCGCTGGCCATCGGCGATTTCATGGAGAAGAACAAGTCGAAGCTCCAGGTCTCGGGCGCTTCGCTCACCGTGACCGACCCCGCGGTGAGGGCCGAGCTCGACAAGATGGTGCAGCAGCTGGGCCGCCAGTCGGCCGCCATCAACACCGCGCAGGACAAGATGCGCGCGATGCTGCGCGGCTCTTGAACAGAGGCCCTAGACGAAGTGGTCGAACGAGCCGAAGCGCTGTGACACCGGCGCGCCGCTCGCATCGACGATGCGCAGGCCCGCGTCGGCCTCGATGCGGCCGATGCGCGTCACGCGCGTGGCGCTCGCTTGCCCGGCCTGCGCGACCGCCGCGCGTGCCGAGGCTGGCGCGGTGAACACCAGCTCGTAGTCGTCGCCGCCCGAGAGCGCGCAGGTGCGCAGCGCCTCGGTGGGCAGGCCGGCCGTGTCGACCGCGATCAGCGCGGAGGTGGCATCGGCATCGAGCGTGGCGCCCACGCCGCTGGCCGCGAGGATGTGGCCCAGGTCGCCGATCAGGCCGTCGCTCACGTCCACCGCCGACGTGGCGATGCCGCGCAGCGCCTGGCCCAGCGCCACGCGCGGCGTGGGTTGTTCCATGCGCGTGCGCGCTTGCGCGAAGGCGTCGGCGGGTAGGCTCAGCGTGCCGCGAAACACCTCGAGCGCCAGCCGCGCATCGCCGAGCGAGCCGCTCACCCACAGGTCGTCGCTCGCGCGCGCGCCCGAGCGCAGCAGCGCGGCACCGGCCGGCACTTCGCCGAACACGGTGATGCAGATATTGAGCGGGCCGCGCGTGGTGTCGCCGCCCACCAGCTCGCAGCCGTGGGTGTCGGCCAACGCGAACAGGCCGCGCGAAAAACCTTCGAGCCAGGGCTCGTCCACGCCGGGCAATGCCAGCGCGAGCGTGAAGGCCAGCGGCTTCGCGCCGCAGGCGGCCAGGTCGCTGAGGTTCACGGCCAGCGCCTTGTGGCCGAGCCGGGCCGGCTCCACGGTCGAGAGAAAGTGCCGCCCCTCCACCAGCATGTCGGAGGACACGGCGAGCTGCATGCCCGCGGCCGGCGCGAGCAAGGCGCAGTCGTCGCCCACGCCCAGCGGCGAGCGCGTGGCGGGACGTTTGAAATAGCGTGTGATCAGGTCGAATTCACCCATGGGTGCGAGAGCATAACGACCTGGCGCGGGGCCGCTCGCCGCGGCGCCCACGGGAAATGGGGGCTGACACTGGAAGCATTTTGTAATACCGTCATGCAAGCGGATACACCGAAAGTCCAAACAGGAGGAGGCCGCCATGACAGCCATCGTGCAGGGAGGCGTGTCCGCCGAGGCAGACACCGACCGGATCGTTGCCTTGCTGTACGACGGGATCACCTGTCCCGGCGACTGGTACGACGCGCTCGATGCTATGCGCGAGGTGCTCGGCGCCGCCTGCTTTCACACGCTCACGGTGCGCCGCACCGACTGCTCGGTGGTGGGCGCGGGGCTCGCCAACCTGGAGAGCCCGCCCGACAAGGTGCGCGAGTACGAGCAGCACCTGGCGCGCGACGACATCCGCATGCAGATGCCGGTGAACGCCCCGCTGGGCACGCCGGTGACCGACCACGCCTACTTCGGCGCGCGCACGCTGTCGCGCAGCGCGATCTACGTCGACTGGCTGGCGCCGCTCGGCCTGCGCCATACGCTGGCCATGGGGCTGCGCGCCGACGACGACACGCGCGAAGTGCTCGGCTTCATCCGCCCCCGGGCCGAAGCGCCCTATGGTCCTGAGAGCGAGGCCTTCTGCCGGCGCCTGTCGCCGCACCTGGTGCGCGCCAGCGAGCTGCGCGCCCGCATGATGCAGCTGGGCGAGCACGCGGCCACCGGGCTGTCGGCGCTCGACGCGCTGCCGCAGGGCATCGCCGTGGTCGACGAGGCCTGCCGCCTCGACCACCTGAACGCGCGCGCGGCGGCGTGCGCGGGCCGCGGCGGCCTGTTCGACAGCGCGCAGGGGCGATTGCGGCTCGCGTCGTCCGCGCTGCAGTCGGCCTTCGAGCAGCGGGTGCGCGAGGCCTGCGCCCCGGCCGGTGGCGCGCGGGCCGGCGTGCTGCACCTGCCCGTGGCCGGCAGCGTGGTCCGCATCACGGTGCTGCCGCTCAAGCCCTCGCACCCGCTGGCCGTGCTGCGCCAGCGCCACCGCGCGCTCGTGGTCTTCGCCCATCCGGCCGAGGCGGCGCCCGTGGAGCCGCGGCAGCTGGAAAGCCTGCTCGGCCTGAGCCCGACCGAAGCGCGGCTCGCGCTGCTCCTGGCGAGCGGCAAGACAGTGAAGGACTTCGCCGCCGCGCAGCACTGCTCCGAACACACGGCGCGCAGCCACCTGCGCAACGTGATGCGCAAGACCGACTGCCACCGGCAGGCGGAACTGGTGCTGCTGGTGCAGTCGCTGCGGGACTGAGCAGCAGGTTCTACTGCGAACGGGGGATGGCGCCGCGCGGCGGTTGCGAGAACCATGGCGCCCTCTACACGAGGAGTTCGCCATGGCTGTCTACTGGGACGAGACCAAGATGCAGATGGGCCCGCACGGCACCGCGACCATCCTCGCCTTCGGCGATTCGTGGTTCTGGTATCCGCTGCCGGGCGGCAGCCTGCTGAACTTCCTGGGCGACGTGGTCGGCGCGCGCGGCCACGTGATCCTGGCCAAGGGCATGAACGGCGCGGAAGCCCAGGACTATGTGGAGGGCAAGTACCGCAACGCCGTGCGCGAGTCGCTGCGCCTGTACGGGCCGACGCTGTCGGCGGTGTTCATCAGCGGCGGCGGTAACGACTTCGCGGGCTTCAACGACCTGCGCCCGCTGCTCAAGTCCGATTGCACGGGCGAGACGCAGGCCGCGCAGTGCTTTCGCAACGGCAAGGGCGGCTTCGACCAGTTCCTCGTCGACATGGACGAGCAGTACCGCGCGCTCATCGGTCTCATCTACACCCGCACCAGCGTGGACTGCCACATCGTCATGCACAGCTACGACTACGCGCCGCCCACGGGCAAGGCGCTGTTCGGGCGCGAAGGCTGGCTGCGCCCGGCGCTGGTCGACGCGGGCGTGGCGCCCGAGCTGTTCAAGCCCTGCGTCGACCACCTGATCGACGGCTTCCACGGCATGCTGCAGAACATCGCCGCGGGCGACCCGCAGCACCTGCACGTGGTGGACAGCCGGGGCACGCTGGGCCCGACCGACTGGGCCAACGAGCTGCATCCCAACGGCCGCGGCTTCAAGAAGATCGCGGTTCAGCGCTGGCAGCCTGTGCTGCAGCCGCTGAACCTGGCCTGAACTCTTGTGAAGTTCAGACGCCGCGCGCGCGGCGGTTGGACATGACCACGTTGTCCTTTTCGATCGCTGTACCGCTCTTCAGTGCAGCGACCCACACGTCGGTCGTCGCCACGGCCGCGAAGTTGCTGTGGAATACGACGCTGAAGACGCGGTGGATTTCCTCGGCGCTCACGCGGCCGGCCGCGTTCTCGTAAGGCAATGCGCCGGTCGCGTCCGACAGGAACTCCACGTTCAGCCCGCGGTGCATGGCTTCGAACACGGTGGAGGCGTCGCAGTTCTGCGTCATGTAGCCGGTCACGCTCAGCGTGTCGATCTCGTGGCGCGCGAGCCAGTCGGCGAAGTCGGTGCCGGTGAAGACGCTCGGGAAGGCCTTGGTGATGAGGTGGTCGCGCGGGCGCTTCGCAATCTCGGGGTGCAGCTGGCCGTAAAAGTTGTCGGCCTGGAAGACCGGCGCGCCCTTCGGCGCGTGGTGCTGCACCACCACCACCGGCACGCCGGCCGCGCGGGCCGCGTCCATGGCCTGCGCGATCTTCGGCAGCGAGCTCTCGACCGGCGGGTATTCGATGGGCAGGCCGCCGCCTTCGAAGTATTCGTTCTGCACGTCGATGACGACGAGGGCGCGGCGTGGTGCGGATTGGCTCATGGGGTATCTCCTTCGGTGGTGTGTTTGGAATGGCTCGATTCTTCGCGCACCACGGGTTTTGCGACAGTGGCCCGAAAGCCATTCATCGATAAGATCGGGCCATGCGCTCCTCTGCCGCCAAAACCATCGCCGAGACCATTGCCGTGGTCGCCTTCGATGGCATCAGCCCCTTCCACCTTTCCGTGCCCTGCATGGTGTTCGGCGAAGACCGCACCGACACTGGCGCGCCGCGCTTTCGCGTGCAGGTCTGTGCGCCCGAGCCCGGGCCGCTCGCCACCAACGCGGGCTTCACGCTCGTGGTGCCGCACGGCCTGGAGGCGATCCGCCGTGCACAGATCGTGGTGGTGCCGTCCTGGCGCGACGACGGCCGGCCCGCGCCGCCCGCGCTCATCCGTGCGCTGCAGGCGGCGCACCGGCGCGGTGCCACCGTGGTCGGGCTGTGCCTGGGCGCCTTCGTGCTGGCCGAGGCCGGCATGCTCGACGGGCGGCCGGCCACCACGCACTGGCACCTGGCCGCGGCCTTTGCCAAACAGTATCCGCAGGTCGTGCTGCAGCCCGAGGTGCTGTACGTGGACGACGGTGACGTGCTCACGTCGGCGGGAACGGCCGCCGGCATCGACTGCTGCCTGCACCTGCTGCGCGTGCGCTACGGCGCCGACACCGCGAACCGCGCCGCGCGGCGCATGGTCGTTGCGCCGCACCGGCAGGGCGGGCAGGCGCAGTACATCCAGCAGCCCGTGCCGGCGGCGGCCGAGCGCGACCGGCTCACGCCGCTGCTCGAATGGCTGGGGCGGCATCTGCAGACGCCGCATGAACTCGACGAACTCGCGCAGCGCGCGCTCATGAGCCGGCGCACCTTCACGCGGCGCTTTCGCGAATCGACGGGCACGACGGTCGGCCAGTGGTTGCAGAACCAGCGCCTGGCGCTGGCGCAGCGGCTGCTCGAAACGACCGATCGCTCGGTGGAGCGCGTGGCGGCCGATGCGGGCTTCGGCTCGGCGGTGCTGCTGCGCAAGCACTTCGCCACGGCGTTCAAGGTGTCGCCGACGGTGTACCGCCGGCAGTTCTCGCAGGAGGCCGTGGCGGCCTGACCCGCGAACTCAGGCCGCGCCGCGAAAACGCAGCGAGGCCTGGCGCACCACTTCCGCCAGCAGCCGTTCCTTGCCCTGCTTCTCGCGCAGCCAGCGCGCGTCGTTGCGGTTGGCCTCGACGCTGGTGCGCAGCTCGCCCAGCGCCTGCGTGGCGTTGAGCGCCTCGCTGTGCCATTCGAGCTGGGTCATGGTCATCAGGATGTGGTCGCGCAGCGGCATGTGCTGGCCGCTGGCCGGGTCGACGTACACCGCGTCCAGGCCGAAGCGGCAGGCCTGGAAGCGGTTGTAGGTGTAGACGAGGTAGTCGTCCTCGCTCGGCTCGAAGGGTTGCTCCTGCAGGAACCACGCGGCCAGCGACTGCACATAACCCGCGAGCGCGGCGGCGCGCTCGATGGTGAGCGGCGTGTCGAACACGCGGATCTCGATGGTGCCGAACTCGGGTTTGGGACGGATGTCCCAGTAGAAGTCTTTCATGCTGCGCACGACGCCGGTGCGGGTCATGCGCTCGAAGTAGGCCTCGAATTCCTTCCAGCTCGTGGTGAAGGGCGCGCGGCCCGAGAGCGGGAACGCGAACACGGAATTCAGCCGCGCTGAGTCGAACTGCGTGTCCTGCCCCTGCACGAACGGCGACGAGGCCGACAGCGCAATGAAGTGCGGGATGTAGCGCGACATGCGGTGCAGCATGAGCAGCGCCGAATCGGCGTCGGGGCAGCCGATGTGCACGTGCTGGCCGAAGATGGTGAACTGCTTGCTCAGGTAGCCGTACAGCTCCGACAGCTCGCGAAAGCGCGGCTTGTCGTAGATGCGCCGCTCGTGCCACTGCTGGAACGCATGCGTGCCGCCGCCGACCACCGCGATGTTGAGCTTGTCGGCGTTCTTGATCAGCGCCTCGCGGATCGGCGACAGCTGCGTGATCACGTCCTGCGCCGAGTGGCAGATGTCGGTCGAGATCTCGATCATGCTCGAGGTCATCTCGGGCACCACGCTGCCGGGCAGCGGCGTCTGCGCCATCAGGCGCAGCATGTCTTCGGCATACGGCGCGAGGTCGTAGTCGTGCGTGTTCACGAGCTGCAGCTCGAGCTCCACGCCGAGCGACAGCGCCTCCGACTTGTTGAAAGGCTCGAGCTTGACGGCGCGGCTCGCCGGATCGGCGGGCAGCGGCGCAGAGCGGACGTCGTCGCTGTCCGGATCGATCGGGAGGACGGAGGTGGGGTTGCTGTTGCTGCTCATCGCTGCGTGTCTTCCGTGGTGCTGAAGGCCTGCGGCGTCCAGGGGACCGAACTCTCGCCCACCGCGTGGATCGCCACGGTGGCGAGCACGGCGCCCATCACTTCCATCAGCAGGATCGAGGGCAGGGCGACCTGCGTGATCATGGTGCCCAGAAGCGGCGAGGCCGAGGCGAAATTGGAGGCGATCAGCAGGGCGATGGACGACAGCGGCGTCATCGCGCAGCCGACCCAGAAGGCCTGCTTCCAGCTGGCGCCGCTGCCCGGGTTGGCAATGGCCACGCCCGAGATCTTGGTGACCAGGCGCACGCCGATCACGGCCAGTACCACGCTGGCCACGGGCAGGGTCCAGTCGGCCTGCGCCGCCACCATCGACACCAGCACGAACATCAGCATGGTCAGCAGCGACGAGGCGGTGCCGAGTTGGCGCTGCCAGGCCCAGGGCTTGGGGTTGAGCGTCTTGAGCAGCACGCCGCCGATCAGCGCCGCCAGCGGTGCCGAGCCGCCGATGTGGGCCGTGAGCGCCGCGCCCGCCGCGATGATCGCCAGCAGCAGGATCGAGGTGTTCTCGCTGTTCGGGCTCATCACGCGCAGCGCCGAGCGCAGCGCCAGCGCCATGATCGCGCCGACCACGAACGACATGCCGAGCACCACCGCCACCGGGTAGAGCTTGAGCATCAGCGACTGCGGCGCGCGCTCGATCAGGCCGGCCTGCGCATAGCCCAGCGTGAGGGCGTAGAAGGTGTTGAGCGTGGCCAGCGTCATGGCGCGCTCGGTCACCGGGCCGGCGGCGCGGGTGTCCATGATCACGCGGCTGAGCACGGCCGGCGAGGCGACGATCGCCATCAGCGCGATGGGGTTGGCCACCGGCTCGGGCAGGCCCAGAAGAATCAATATCCAGTACACGCCGAAGTAGGTCAGCCCCGCCTCCAGCAGGCTCTGCACCAGCACCATCGGGTTGTGGCGGAACCAGCGCAGCGGCAGCCGCCCGCCCGCCTCGAACAGCACCACGGCCGCGCCCAGTTCCAGCAGGAACAGGCTGATGCCGCGCAGCGGCCAGATCGCGCCCTCGAAGCCCGCAAAGCCCACCACCGCGCCCACCACCGAATAGCCGATGACCTTCGGCATTCCCAGGTAGCGCTGCACCAGGTGGCCGGAGGCCGCGGCGGCGGCCACCAGCAGGGCCCAGAGCACGGTGGGCAGGCCGGCCGAGGGGCGCGCCCATTCGGCCCAGAAGCCCTGGAGTTCGGCGAGGAGTGCGGTCAGGTTCATGTAGGCAGGAAGAAGCTCACCGGCCGGCTGCGCCAGCGGGCCCAGATCGCGCTGCGGATGCGGGCGCGGTCACCGAGGCTCACGCTGTGCGCGCGCAGCGCCAGCCGGAAAGCGAAGTAGAAACTCACGCTCACATTGAGCGCGCCGATCACCGGGATCGCCGCAACCGCCCACCACAGGGCCGGCTGGTGCAGCGCCGGCAGCCCGATGGATGCCGCCGCGGCCGCGATCTGGCCGGCCGACAGCGTGACATGGCGCACATCCAGCCCGAGCCCGAAGAAGCCCGCGAACGCGGGCAGCAGTCCGAGCATGAGTCCCAGCGAGATGTTGGAGGCGAAGCCTGAGATGTGTGTGCGCATGAAGGCGGCCCAGCGACGGGCCCGGGCGGCACCGAGAAAGGCGCCGATGCGAGGGTTGTAACGCATGGCGGAGTCCAGGCGATGCAGGACAAAGGCGTTTTCTGTCCATCCGGCGATGATGCTGGACGAAAACAGCAGGATGCCGGTGATTGCCGCGAAAAGCACGGTCGGTCCGAGCAGCGACAGCGAATGCAGCGTCGAAGCCGCATGCGCCGCGTCCAGCAGCGGCCGGCCCAGCGCGGCCTGCCAGCCCAGCACCAGCAGGCCCACCGCCGGCACCACCAGGAGCACGTTGCCCAGCACGGCCGCCACCTGCGAGCGCACGAGGTTGGCCACCTCGTCGACGAACTGGTCCACGGCGTCGTCCGACTTGATGTCGCGCAGCCGCGCCGCCATCGCGGGCGCGGTCATGGCCGGCTGCTTGGTGGCCAGCGTGAGGTGCAGCAGCTGGATCGCCACGAAGCTGGCCGCGTACATGAGGCCCGCGGCCAGCCCGCTCCAGAAGGCCGACAGGGCCAGCGCGTAGATGCCGAACTTGGCCAGCACCGTCAGCGCCGTGAAGGCGCCGCCGCCGGCGGCCTTCTTCACCATCTGCAGGTAGCTGCGGCGGTCGCGGGTGATGTAGTGCTCGCCCGTCTCGGCGCTGCGCTCGGTCACCTTGGCCGCGAGCATCGACGAGTTGGAGGCGATCAGCGCGCGGATGCTGTTGCGCTCGCCGCCCGCCAGCACCAGCTTGCCGACCAGCCGCGCCATGCTGGGCCCCGGCACGGGCGACATCAGGCAGTCGAGCAGCTCGCGGATGCGCAGCACGCGCTCGCGCAGCTGGCGCAGCCGGAACACCAGGCCGACCGAGATGCCGTTGTCTTCCAGGTGCGTGTAGACCGACGAGGCGCTGGAGCGGCAGGCGTCGAGCCGGTCGCGGAAGGCCACGAAGGCGGCCTGCAGCGATTCTTCGTCGCGCGGCAGGGCGAACATCTGCTCGCGCAGCGCGTCCAGGTCGGCCATGAGGGCGTGGAAAGGGCGCGCCTCGCCCGCTTCGGGGCTGATGCGCAGCCGCAGCTCGGGCGAAAAGCCCGTCGCCACCACCTGGCTGCAGCAGTAGGTGACGGCGTCCATCACCGTGTGGCGCCAGCGCGCCGAGCCGTCGGGCATGGGCGCGGCGTCGGCCAGCAGCGCGCCGATGCGCGCGAGCTGGGTGTCGTCGAGCAGCGCGATCCAGCCGGCGTCGAACACGCCGGGCAGCACCAGCCGGAACAGGTCCGAGGCGTCGGTGGTCTCGGGCGTGCCCGGCAATATCTTGCGGCGCATGCGTTCGCCGAACTCGCTCAGGAAGGCGGTGCGCGGCGCAAAGCCGTAGTCGGCCAGCAGCGCCGTGAGGTCGACCGACTGCGTGAAGGCGCGCCACCAGGCGCGCAGCCGCTCGCACAGCTCGGGCCGTGCCTCGACGGCGTCGAGCAGCAACTGCACGCGGCCGATGGCGGCCTGCGGCGAGGCGCGGTCGCCGCGCAGCCAGTCGAAGAGGTTGATGAGCCAGATGTGGCGCTGCGCCACATCGGCCGTGGGGTCGAGGCCGGCAAGCAGCCCCTGCAGATCGCGCGATGCGGCAGCCATGGGGGAGCGGAAGAGAAAAGAAAGAAAAAGAGCGCGTCGCGCGCTCAGTGCAGCACCCGGGAGACCGGGGTTCCGCCTATGTCGGCTTCGAGCACGAACATGGGAACCGGCACGTCGAAACGCTCGCCTTCTTCGGTCACCACGAAGAAGCTGCCGTGCATGGTGCCGCTGGCCGCCTGCAGGCGGCAGCCGCTGGTGTAGCGGAACGATTCGCCGGGCGCCAGCAGCGGCTGCTGGCCGATCACGCCGAGGCCCTTGACCTCCTGCGCATGGCCCGAGGCGTCGTTGATGAGCCAGTGGCGCGCGATCAATTGCGCGCCCACCGTGCCCACGTTGGTGACGGTGATCGTGTAGGAGAAGGTGTAGACGTTGTCCTTGGGCGAGGACTGGTCGGCCAGGTAACGCGGTTCGACCTGTACGCTGAAGGGGCTGTGTGACATGGGGCGCATGGTAACGGAGGCCTTTCCTCGGATTTCCGTCGGCTGCGAGAATCCGGGGTTATGAGCAGCACCCCGTTTCGCATTGCGCCCTCCATTCTTTCCGCCGACTTCGCGCACCTCGGCCAGGAACTGACCGACGTGATCGCGGCCGGCGCCGACTGGATCCACTTCGACGTGATGGACAACCATTACGTGCCGAACCTGACCTTCGGCCCCATGATCTGCCAGGCCCTCAAGCCCTACGCCAAGACCGCCGACGGCACGCCCGTGCCCATCGACGTGCACCTGATGATCCAGCCGGTCGACGCGCTGGCCGCATCTTTTGCGCAAGCGGGCGCTGACTACATCAGCTTCCACCCCGACGCCTCGACCCATGTGCACCGCAGCATCCAGGCCATCAAGGCCGCCGGCTGCAAGCCCGGCCTGGTGTTCAACCCGGGCGCCGGCCTCGAGGCGCTGGACTGGGCCATCGACGACATCGACCTCATCCTCATCATGAGCGTCAACCCCGGCTTCGGCGGCCAGAGCTTCATCGACTCGGCGCTGCGCAAGATCGAGCAGGCGCGCAAGCGCATCGAGCAGAGCGGGCGCGACATCCGCCTCGAGGTGGACGGCGGCATCAAGGCCGACAACATCGCCCGCGTGGCCTCGGCCGGCGCCGACACCTTCGTGGCGGGCAGCGCGATCTTCAACGCCAAGGACTACGGCGCGGTGATCGGCGACATGCGCCAGCAGCTGGCCACCGTCAAGGCCTGACCTTGCCGTCGGCGGTGCGCTCGGGCGTGAGCCCGCGGTCGGTGTCGACCACGCCGCGCTCCACGTCCTCGTAGCCGCGCCGGCCCTTCTCAGGCGGCTGGCCGTCCTGCATCACCTGGCTGTCCGACGACTGGTCGCGCTCGTGCGGCAGGCGCGGCGCCGATTCGCCGTCCTTTTCGACGCGGGTGGTGTCCTTCTTGTCCTTGCGCGGCTGCTGGGCCATCGTGTGCTCCTTCAAAGTCCGGGTCTGGCGCCAGCTTGCGCGGCGCCCCGCCACGGGGCGGTAGGACAGGCGGGGGCGCGGCTGTAGGTTCGCGCTGCGCGCCCGCCAAGCCACAGGGTCTTGCCTTTTGCGTGGCCACAGTCGCCTCCGCATAATCGCCCGCATGTCCACCCCGCTTTTCGACGACGCTGCGACCGCCACCGACAGCCTGCGCCTGCACGCATTCGCGTCGCTGAACCCCGGCCCGCGCCTGCTCGTGATCGGCGGGGTGCATGGCGACGAGACCTGCGGCACCGAGGGCATCCAGCGCGTGCTGGCTGAGTTCGATGCCGGCGACTTGCGCCTGCTGCGCGGCGAACTCACGCTCGTGCCCGTGGCCAACCCGCTCGCGCGGCGCCGCCTGCAGCGCGAGGGCCAGCGCAACCTCAACCGCCTGTTCCGCCCGAGCGAGACGCCGGCCGACTACGAGGCCCGCATCACCAACCGGCTGGCGCCCGTCATCGCGCGCCACGACGTGCTGCTCGACCTGCATTCCTTCCAGAGCGAGGGCGAGGCCTTCGCCATGATCGGCCCGCGCGACAACAGCGGCAGCCTCGAACCCTTTGCGCGCGCGCAGGAAGAAGGCCGGCTCGCGCTGCACATCGGCACGCCCATCGTCGTCGAGGGCTGGCTCGACATCTACGCCGCCGGCCTCGCGCAGCGCGGCGCGGCGGTCGACGAGGCCTCCATCGACTTCGGCCGCGGCACCAACGAATACATCCGCAGCTGCGGCGGCTATGGCGTCACGCTCGAATGCGGTCAGCACCAGGACCCGCAGGCGCCGCAGGTGGCGTGGGCGGCCATCCGCCGCACGCTCGCGCTGCTGGGCATGGCGGCGCTGCCGCCGGGCCTGTCGGCCGCGCCCCCGCAGCCGCCCCAGCTGCTGCGCCTGGCGAGCGTGACCGACCGCCTGCACGAGGACGACAGCTTCGTGCGCGACTGGGCCACCTTCGACCCCGTGCAGCGCGGCGAACCCGTGGGCATGCGGCACGACGGCACGCTGGTCAGCGCGCCCGACGACGGCTTCATCGTGTTCCCGAACGCGATGGCGTTGCCGGGCGCCGAGTGGTTCTACTTCGCGCGGCCCAGCGAGCGCGTGCTCGACCCGGGCGCCTGAGGCTCGCGCCTGTCGGCGCCCTCCTACCGGTGACGCCCACCTTCTCCCACAGACGGGGAGGGGCGGCCACTACGGCCCGCGCACCGGGCCCCACCTAAGCTTCCTCTTTGCGGATTTGCCGGCTTGCGGCCCCGCTTCTCTCGGAGGGAAAAACATCATGGAAATCTCGGCACTGTTCGATTCGCTCATGGGCACCTGGGGCGACGACATCCTGATCTGGGCGGTGGCTGCCGTGACCGCCTGCATCGGCCTGATCGCCGTGGTGAACGTGCTCGACATCTTCATCGGCAGCGGCAACAGCAACGAGGCCGGCTGAGCCGACCCGCATCGATGCCCAGAACCCCGATGTCCCCCCAGAACAAGGCCGCCGCAGGCCGCCGCGCCAGCACCGCCAAGACCGGTGACGGCGCCAACGCCAAGCAGCTGCAGCTCGAGGGTTTCACCACCGAGCACCCCACGCACCTGACGACCAACCAGGGCCTGCAGGTTCCCGACAACCACAACTCGCTCAAGGCGGGCGTGCGCGGGCCGACGCTGCTCGAAGACTTCATCCTGCGCGAGAAGATCACGCACTTCGACCACGAGCGCATTCCCGAGCGCGCCGTGCACGCGCGCGGCTCGGCGGCGCATGGCTACTTCCAGGTCTACCAGTCGATGTCGCAGTACACCTGTGCCGACTTCCTGCAGGACCCCGATGCGAAGACGCCCGTGTTCGTGCGCTTTTCGACCGTGGCCGGCTCGCGCGGCTCGGCCGACACCGTGCGCGACGTGCGCGGCTTCGCCGTCAAGTTCTACACGCGCGAGGGCAACTACGACCTCGTGGGCAACAACATCCCCGTGTTCTTCATCCAGGACGCGATGAAGTTCCCCGACCTCATCCACGCCGTCAAACCCGAGCCGCACCACGAGATGCCGCAGGCCGCGAGCGCGCACGACACCTTCTGGGACTTCGCCTCGCTCATGCCCGAGAGCACCCACATGCTGATGTGGGCCATGAGCGACCGCGCCATTCCGCGCAGCCTTCGCATGATGGAAGGCTTCGGCGTTCACACCTTCCGCTTCGTCAATGCGCGCGGCGAGAGCCACTTCGTGAAGTTCCACTGGAAGCCCAAGCTCGGCGTGCACGGCCTCGTGTGGGACGAGGCACAGAAGATCGCCGGCAAGGACCCCGACTTCCACCGCCGCGACCTCTGGGAGGCCATCGAGCAGGGCCACTTTCCCGAGTGGGAACTGGGCGTGCAGCTCATCGCGCCCGACAAGGCCGAGTCGCTGGGCTTCGACCTGCTCGACCCGACCAAGCTGATCCCCGAAGAGATGGTGCCCGTGCAGCGCATCGGCAAGCTGGTGCTCAACCGCAACCCCGACAACTTCTTCGCAGAGACCGAGCAGGTGGCCTTCCACCCGGGCCACGTCGTGCCGGGCATCGACTTCAGCAACGACCCGCTGCTGCAGGGGCGCCTGTTCAGCTACACCGACACGCAGATCTCGCGGCTGGGCGGTGCCAACTTCCACGAGCTGCCGATCAACAAGGCCGTGTGCCCGTTCCACAACATGCAGCGCGACGGCATGCACCGCCAGACCATCGCGCGCGGCCAGGTCGCCTACGAGCCCAACACGCTGGGCAGCGGCACCGAGTTCCGCGTGGACGGCGGCAGCCACGGCTTCCAGTCATTCCCCGAAGAGATCGAGTCGCCGAAGGTGCGACGCCGCAGCCCGTCGTTCGACGACCACTTCACGCAGGCGCGCCTGTTCTTCAACAGCCAGAGCATGGCCGAGAAGGAGCACATCGTCGCGGCCTTTCGCTTCGAACTCTCGAAGCTCGAAGTGCCCGCGATCCGCCAGCGCATGGTCGACAACCTTGCGCACGTGGACGAGAAACTCGCGCGCCGCGTGGCCGAGCCGCTGGGCATCGGCGAGCCCGACGCGAAAGCGGCCGCAGGGTACTCGGGCTTCCGCGAGCATCGCATCGAGTTGCCCATCGACGAATCGCCCGCGCTTCGCATGAGCGACGGCAGCGCCGACGGCGTGGTGCGCACGCGCAAGGTCGCGATCCTCGTGGCCGACGGCGTCGACTCGGCCTCGCTCAAGCCGATCCGCGATGCACTCGAACAGGTGGGCGTGCTGTGCAAGGTGGTGGGCCCGAAGCTCGGCACCGTGGCCAGCGCGTCGAAGCGCCAGATCGACGTCGACATGACCTTCACCAACACCGCCTCGGTGCTGTTCGACGCCGTGCTCGTGCCCGCGGGTGCCGAGGGCGCCGCCGTGCTCGCGGCGCAAGGCGATGCCGTGCATTTCGTGCTCGAGGCCTATAAGCACTGCAAGGCGATCTGTGCGGTGGGCGAGGGCGTGCAACTGCTGGCCACGCTGGGCGTCACGCCCGAGGGCGAGGCACCGGCCGGCGTGGTGGTGGCCGAAACGCCGGTCACGAACCTGGGCGACGCCACGGCGGCGACGCAGATCGCGCACGACTTCATTGCGGCGATTGCGAAGCACCGGCATTGGGACCGACTCAACATCGACAGCGTGCCCGCCTAGCGTGAACCGGCTCTACGCCATTTGCGCTAGACCGTATTGCGAATAGGCGAGGTGAACACCCGCTCCTAGACTTTCCCACGAGGCCTGAACGGCGCGCACTCCCGCGGCGTCGAGCGTTCGCGGCAGCGAGTGCATGGGTCGAGGGGGTTCAATGGCGTGGTTTTCGAGATGGGGATGTGCGCATCCGGCGCGTCGCCGTGCCGGTCTTGCCGGTGCGGTCGGCCTGGTGGGTGTGCTGCTTCTGGGCCCCGGCGGCCCTTCGGCGCAGGCACAACGTCCGGCGCCACCACCTGCAACTCCCGCCGCTGCGGCGGGCGGCCCGAATGCCGAGGCCGCGGCCGACCGGATGGCGCAGGCGCGGCTGGCCGACACCGACACGCTGCTGGCCCTGACCAGCGAAGGCGCGGTGCTCTACGGGCAGGACGCGGTCAAGCTCTCGGGCTATCAGTACTGCAGCCAGGCGGTCGCATTGGCCGAGGCGGGCGAGTTCCGCCAGAGCGTGCGCGCCGCGAGCAAGGCGCTGCACCTGGCCAACGCCACCAGCGATCCGAACCTGCGCGCCGTGGCCAACCGCGACCTGGCGATCGTCTACAGCTACTCGGGCCAGCTCGAAAAAGCCGAGGAGTTCGCGCGCGAAGCGCTGCGCCATCCCGCGCGCGACCCGAAGCTGGTGGTCGGCCCGGTGCAGAAAGTGATCGGCGACGTGCGCACGCGGCGCGGCGATTTCGCCGGTGCGGTGCTCAGCTACGACGAGGCACTGGCCAACAGCTCGCCGCGCTACGCACCGTTGGTGCAGGCCTCGCTGGTCAACGCGCTCATCGAATCGGGTGACGCGGCACGCGCGCGCCAGGTGCTCGGCGAGATGGCCGAGCCGCGCGAGGCGCCCCTGGCCGCGCAGCTCGAACGCACGCGCGCCCGCCTGCTGCTCGCCGAGAACAAGCCGGCCGAGGCGCGCGACAAGTACCGCGCGCTCACCACGCGCCAGGTCGGCACCGACACCGCCTACTACCGGCTCTGGGCCTGGGACGGCGTGGCGCGCAGCGAACTCGCGCTGGGCCAGAAGCAGGCCGCGGCCGAGGCCGCGGGCCGCGCGCTGGCCGACGTCGACCAGGTGCGCGCGCGCTTTCGCAGCGAAGAAGTGAAGATGGGCCTGTTCTCCGACCTGCAGTCGGTGTTCGAGCGCGGCGTGGCGGTGTACAGCGAAGCGGGCGATCCGCAGCGCGCCTTCGAGGTCAGCGAGCACAGCCGCTCGCGCGCGCTGCTCGATGCGGTGCGCGGCCGCGCCAAGCTCAGCGAATCGTCGGCCGGCACGGTCGGCGTGGCGGCGCTGCAGCGCACGCTGGCGGCCGACGAGCGTGTGGTGCAGTACCACGCGCTGCCCGACCGCCTGATGGTCTGGGTCGTCGGCCCGGACAGCATTGTCGAAAAGCGCATCGCGGTGAAGCGCGAAGAACTCACCGAACTGGTCGAGACCTTCCGCAACTCGATCGTGCGCGGTCGCCGCGCCGCCATCACCAACGCCGACAAGCTCGGCGCCGCGCTGCTCGGCCCGCTGGGCCTGGCGCCGGGCCAGCGCGTGGTGGTGGTGCCGCACGGGCCGCTGCACTACCTGCCGTTCCAGGCGCTGCGCCTGGACGGGCGCTACCTCATCGAGACGCACCCGGTGTCGGTGGCGCCGTCGATCAGCATCGCGGTGCAGCTGGCGCAGCGCACGCCGCGCGTGAACGCGTCGCTCACGGCCTTCGGCAATCCGCGCATCGAGGACAAGTACGACCTGCCGGGCGCCGAGACAGAAGTGAAGCAGCTCGCGCAGCTGTTCCCGCGCAACACGGTGTACATGGGCGCGGCCGCCACCAAGACGCAGTTCCGCGACGTGGCCTCGCGCTCGCCGCTGATGCACGTGGCGGCGCACGCGGAGGCCGACGAGGTCGATCCGCTGTACTCGCGCATCCTGCTGGCCAACGAGGGCGGCAAGCAGAACTTTCTCGAGGCGCACGAGATCCTCGCGCTGCCGATGGACGGCACGGCGCTGGTCACGCTGTCGGCCTGCGAGTCGGGCCTGGGGCGCATCGCGCAGGGCGACGAGGTGCTGGGCTTCACGCGCTCGTTCCTCTCGGCCGGCAGCTCCAGCCTCATCGCCTCGCTGTGGCCCGTGTCGGACGACGCCACCGCCGTGCTCATGGGCACGCTCTATGGCGAGCTCGCCAAGGGGCGCGACATCCAGAAGGCCATGCAGGCCGGGCAGCTGGCCGTGCTGAAGGACCCCAAGATGTCTCACCCCTTCTTCTGGGCGCCGTTCAACCTGATCGGCAACTGGCGCCTCACCGTGGGAAGCTGACCATGTCTTCGCCACGCTCCCTCCTGCAAAGAAGCACTGCCATGGCCCCTGCGATCCGCCTTCGTCCACGGCCCACGCCGGTCGCTCTCGCCGCCATGGCACTCGTCGGCGCCACGCTGTGGGTCGCCATGCCCCGCGCCCATGCGCAGGAAGCCACAACGTTGCTCCCCACCAAGGACCCGTGCGGCAGCTGCGACCGCCCCGTGGCGCAGGCCACCGGCGCCGTCGCGCCGCAAACCCTGCCCGCGCCGCCCCGGCCTGCAGCAGGCGCGGGCAGCTTCAAGCTCACCGACCTGCGCCTGAACGGCGTGAAGGCGCTGAGCAACGAAGAGCTGCAGACCATCACCGCGCCCTACATCGGCCGCGACGTCACGCTCGGCGACCTCGAAGGCCTCGCGCAGGCCATCACCACGCGCTACAAGGAACGCGGCTACTTCCTCGCGCAGGCGGTGGTGCCGGTGCAGACCGTGCGTGACGGCATCGTCGAGATCAGCATCATCGAAGGCCGGCTCGGCAAGGTCGACGTGCTGGTCGCGCCCGAGGCGCCGATCAGCGAGGCGCGCGTGCGCGGCTTCCTGTCGGCGCTGCAGCCGGGCGAGGCGGTGAACGCGCCGGCCTACGAGCGCGCGATGCTGCTGCTGTCGGACCAACCGGGCCTCAAGGTGTCGTCCAGCCTGCAGGAAGGCGCGCAGGCCGGCACCACCGACCTGTCGGTCGAGGTCGAGGCCGGCGCGCGCTGGGCCTTCTCGGCCGAGGCCGACAACCACGGCACCAAGGAGGCGGGGCGCTACCGCGTGGGCGGCACGGCGCGCTGGCTCAGCCCCTTCGGCATCGGCGACAACCTCGATGCGCGCCTGCTGCTGTCCAACAGCAACGCGCTGCAGTACGGCCGCGTGGCCTATGAGGCGCCGCTGGGCACCAGCGGCCTGCGCGCGGGCATCGGCATCTCGCGCGTGAGCTACGACCTGGGCGGAAAGTTCGTCGACCTCGACGCGCGCGGGCGCGCCGACGTGCTCGACGTGTCGCTCAACTACCCGCTGATCCGCCAGCGCCAGCAGAACCTGTTCCTGCGCCTCACGGCCGACGTGAAGGACCTCACCGACGAACTGCGCGGCGTCGACTTCACGGCCAAGAAGCGCGTGCAGGGCTTCGGCATCGGCTGGGCCTGGGAGCGGCGCGACGAGGTGCTGGGCGGCGGCTACTGGGCCAGCTCGGGCACGCTGTACCACGGCGACCTGTCGATCCGCGACGCGCAGAGCTTCCAGTCCGACCAGCAGTTCGGCGGGCGCCACACCGAAGGCGGCTTCACCAAGCTGAGCTTCCAGGTGTCGCGGCTGCAGGCCATCGTGCCGCGCCACTCGCTGTACTTCTCGGTCGGCGGCCAGTGGGCCAGCAAGAACCTCGACGCCTCCGAAAAGCTCGCGCTCGGCGGCGCGCGCGCGGTGCGCGCCTACCCCTCGGGCGAACTGCTGGTGGACCAGGGCCTGATCGGCACCTTCGAATACCGCTGGGCCGCCACCGACGAGATCACGCCCTACCTGTTCTACGACGCGGCACGCGGAAAGATCGCGCGCCATCCCTCGCCCTTCGACGGCGAGAACACCCACAGCCTGCGCGGCTACGGCATCGGCCTGAGCTGGTCGCGCCCGGGCAACTTCTCGATCAACGCCACGCTCGCCTGGCGCGCCGGCACACCGCCCGCGCAGACCGACGGCGGCGGGCGCAACCCGCGGCTGTACGTGCAGCTGCAGAAGGCGTTCTGACCATGAAGCCCCGCACCACCTTCCAACCCCGGCATCCGCTGCGTCCGCTGGCGCTTTCGATTGCCTGCATGGGCCTGGCCCCGGCGCTGGCACAAACCATCCTGCCGAGCTTCGGCCCGAACGGCTACACCGCGCTGGGCGGCGTGACCGTGGGCACCACCACGTCGGCCACCAGTGTGGGCGGACAGGCGCTGGGCATCTCGCAGTCGTCGCTGCGCGCGATCATCAACTGGAACAGCTTCTCCATCGGTGCCAAGGACGCGGTCAACATCAGTCAGTCGATGGGCGCGTCCAGCATCCTGCTCAACCGCGTGACGGGCGGCGAGCTCTCGACCATCGCCGGCCAGCTCACGGCCAACGGGCGCGTGTTCCTCATCAACCCGAGCGGCGTGGTGTTCAGCCAGGGCGCGACGGTCAACGTGGGCGGTCTCGTGGCGTCCACGCTGGCACTGAACACCACCGACAACGACTTCCTCACTGCTGCCAGCACCAAGCTCGATTTCCTGCGCGACGACGCCAACGCCAAGGTGGTGAGCAACGCCGGTGTGCTCACCGCCGTGGGCGGCCCCGTGGTGCTGATGGGCGCCGAGGTGACCAACACCGGCAGCATCACCGCCAACCGTGGCACTGTCGCGCTGGCCTCGGGCCGCAGGATCAGCTTCGACCTGGGCAACGACGGACTCACCAACCTCGTGGTCGCGGCCGATGCCATGGCCACCAGCGCCAAGGTGGTCAATGCCGCGGGCGCCACCTTGCAGGCCGATGGCGGGCGCGTGATGCTCATCGGCAGTTCCACCACGGCGGGCGAGCTGGTGGTGAACCAGTCGGGCACGGTGCGCGCGCGCACGCTGGAGAACGTCAACGGCGAGATCGTGCTCGGCGCCGGCAGCAACAACCGCATCGAGATGAACGGCGGCACGCTCGACGCCACCGGCATGGGCGCGGGGCAGCACGGCGGCACCATCCGCATCGCGGCCGGGCAGGTGCGCATCGAAGGCACCGGCGCCGGCGACCAGCGCGCGGTGATCGACGCCAGCGGCCAGGCCGGCGGCGGCAGCGTGTCGGTGCATGGCTACGACGTGGCGCTGTCGTCCACCGCGGTGCTGCGCGCCGACGCCACCACGGGCGGCGCGGGCGGCACGATCACGACGGCCAGTGCCCAGGGCCATGCCCTGGTGGGCGAGGCCGACCCGGCACCCGAGCGCGAGTCGCGGCTGCAGGCCTACGGCGAGATGACCGCGCGCGGCGCGGGTGCCGGCAAGGGCGGTGCGATCTCCAACGAAGCCGATGCGGTGCGTGTACAGGCCGTGCGTGTGGACGCAGGCGGTGGCGCGCAGGGCGGCGCCAACGGCAGCTGGACGGTGACCGCGAAACAGTCGGACCTGGGCATCGTCGAGGCCGGCAACGTGCCGGTGTATGACAGCAAATTGCCGGCCTTCACCGGCGGCTCCGTGAGCGCCGGCAGTGTCGGCGACACGCTGGGCCGCGGCACCGACGTGACGCTGGCGAGCGGGCGCACCGGCCTCGGCGCGGGCGTGACCTTTGCGCCCGGCGTGCAGGTCGTCAAGAGCGAGGGCGGCACGGCGCGGCTGCGCGTCGATTCGGCCGGCAGCATCGTGATGAACGAGGGCTCGGCCATCACATCGCAGCAAGGCGCGCTGCACGTCGACTTCAACGCCGACGCGACCGGGCGCGTCGCCACCAACGCGAAGAACATCAACAACAGCAGCGGCAACCCTTCTGCGGAGACCGACTATGCCGGTGCCATCGTGCTGACCGGCGCGACCATCGCGGCCAACGGCGGCGACGTGCGCTTCTTCGGCCAGGGCGACGCGCAGAACGGCCGGGCCATCGGTGGCATCGTCCCGCTCGGTGGCGACACCGGCGATTTCGTGTGGCGCGACGGCGTGACGCTCGCCGGCAGCCAGGTCACCACCGGCGGCGAAGGCCGCATCGCGATGCGCGGCCAGGGCCGCACCTGGATCGACGACCAGAACAACAGCGACTTCATCTTCCGCGGCAGCAACGGCGTGTCGATCACGGGCGGGACGGTCGAAGCGGGCACCGGCGGCTTGCAGCTCGACGGCCTCGCGGGCTACGGGCGCAGCGGCGTGGCCATCGGCGGCGGCGCGGTGCTGAAGTCGGTGGGCGACATCGGCATCAAGGGCCAGGGCCCGACCTGGACTTCCAACATCGGCGGCGCCGCGGTGGGCGCCAGCACCGCGGTCGTCATCGACGACGCCACCGTGGCCGGCGAGCGCGACGTGCGCATCGAAGGCCAGGGCGCGAACCTCGACGGCCTGCGCACCGACACGGGCTTTGCGGCGGGGAACATGTCGGCCGGCGGCGGCAACGGCGTGGCCATCCGCGGCGCGGTCTCGGCCGGCGCGGGCCGGCGCATCGACGTGATCGGCCACGCGGGCAGCGAAGGCTTCAGCGCCACGCTCGGCAGCCCCGACATCATCATCACGCCGTCCACCACGCCCACCTACGGCGTGGCCGTCACGGCCGACGCCGACCATCCGACGGCGCTGCGCACCGACGGCGGCACCATCGCCATCGACGCCCAGGGCACCGACATCTCGATGCGCATGGTCACCTTCATCTCCGGCGTGGGCACCAGCGTCGGCACGCTGGCTTCGGTGGCCAGCGACAGCGGCAAGGGCGGCAGCATCTCGGTGCAGGGGCGCAACGTGCTCATCGACGGCGCCACGAACTCCGACGGCTCGCCGGCGGTGGCGCGCCTGGACGCCACCGGCGCGACCGGCGGCGGCAGCATCGACATCGCGGCCACCAACGCCATCGCCGTCGGCGGCAACACGCGCCTGGAAGCCAACGCGGGCACGGGCGTGGGCAACGGCGGCAGCATCAAGGTGGTGGCGACAGAGTCGCTGCGCGCGCACGGCCAGCTCTCGGCGCGCGGCGGCGCGGCCGGCGGCGACGGCGGGCGCATCGAGACCTCGGCCGGGCGCTTCGACCTGCGCGGCGCGCGCGTCGACGCGTCGGCACCGGTGGGCGCGGCGGGGCAGTGGTTCATCGACCCCTTCGACCTCACCATCGCCCACGGCACGGCCGCGGGCACGCTGCCGACCAACCCCTACGACGCGGTCGCCAACTCGACCATCCAGGACGGCGACATCAACACCGCGCTCAACGGCGGCACCAGCGTGAAGATCACGACGGGCACCGGCACGGGCGGTGGCGGCGTCATCACGCTCGATGCCGACGTCGACATCAACTACACCGGCTCCAAGGGCCCGCTCACGCTGCAGCTGGACGCCGCCAGCGGCATCCAGACGCGCACGCCCGGGACCACCATCCGCGCGACCGGCGGCGACGACCTGAACGTGGTGATGAACGCGGGCGTCAACCCCGACGGCACGCCCTCGGGCAACAGCGGCTTCATCGACTTCGGGGGCAACATCCTCACGCAGGGCGGCAGCGTGACGATGAACGCGCTGGGCACGGGCACGCCCGGCAGCGGCTTCATCCGCCTGAACGGCGGGCAGGTCATCACCGACGGCGGCAACGTGTCGCTGCTCAGCGGCCAGCCCGGCGCGCCCACCGGCACCGTGATCCTCACGCAGGACGTGCAGATCGACACGCGCGTCGGCCAGAGCAACGCGGGCGCGGGCGGCAACGTGCGCATCGAAGGCGGCGACGTGCTGCTGCAGGGCGCGCGCATCGCCAGCGCCACCGGCAACGTGGACATCCGCGGCACCTCGACCACGTGGGACAGCGGCGTGGTCATCACCAGCGGCCAGCTCGGGCCGAGCACCATCAGCACCACCAGTGGCAACGTCACGGTGCAGGGCGTGGCGCGGCGCCAGGCCTCGTCCACTTTCGCGGCGGCGCACGGCGTGCTCATCAACGGCGGCAGCTCCATCACCACCGGCAGCGGCAACATCGCGGTGCGCGGCTACAACTTCAACAACGACCCCTCGGCGCCGGGCGTGACCGAAGACAGCGGCGTGCGGCTGGAGAACGGCGCGCAGCTCGTCACCACGGGCGGCGGCAACATCGAGGTCACGGGCCGTTCGCAGAACGGCGGGCGCGGTGTCGTGCTGCAGGCCGGCGGCGCGCCGACCGCGCCGGGCGCGCTGCCCGGCATCCGCAGCAGCGGCAACGTGCTGCTGCGCGCCAGCAACGACGGCAGCGGCGATTCGATCGTGATCGAGGCGCCGGTGGTCGCGGCCGGCACCATCGACCTGCGCCCGGGCGGGGTCGATGCCAACATGGTCGCGTCGGACGACACGGCCACGCCCATCGTGCTGGGCGGCCCGACGGTCAACGGCTTCTCGGTGTCGGGCGCGGAGTTCGCGCAGCTGTCGGCGCCGACCATCGTCGCGGGCAGCACCACGCACGCGGGCGCCATCACGGTGGCCGGCGCGCTCACGACCTCGGGCGCGCTCACGCTGCAGAACGAAGGCGGTGGCGGCGGCATCGCGCTCAACGCGCCGGTCTCGGCCGCGACGCTGGGGCTGCTGTCGGGCGGCAACGTGAGCCAGTCGGGCGCGGGCACGATCACGGCGGGCACGCTGCTCGCGCGCTCGCGCAACGGCAGCGTAGACCTGCGCAACCCGGGCAACGACGTGGCCACGGTCGGCGGCGGCGCGGCGGGCGGCTTTGCCTACGTGGATGCGAACGCGGTCACCATCGGGCCGGTGTCGGTCACGGGCTTCGATGCGGCCGGCAACCTGTCGCAGGTCACGTCGGCCGATTCGATGGCCGCCAACACCGTGTTCGTGCGCACGCTGAGCGGCGACCTCACGCTGGGCGCGCCGGTCAGCAGCACCAGCGGCACCGACCTCGTGGCGGCAGCGCGCTTCCAGAACCCGGGCGGCCATGGCATCTCGGGTGCGCTGTGGCGCGTGTGGGCCGACACCTGGGTGGGCGAAACGCGCGGCGGCCTGGCCGGCTCGGGCCCGCTGCCGAACTTCTATCACTGCGCCTACCTGGGCCTGTGCACCGTGACCGTGACGCCGGGCGACAACCACTTCATCTACGCGCAGCAACCGACCGCGACCATCGTGATCGCCGACGCGTCGCGCACCGTGGGCGCGCCCAACCCCTTCTTCATCTACAGCCTCACGGGGCTGATCCTGGGCGACACCGGGGCGGGCTTCAGCGGCTCGATGTTCTCGCCGGCGCTGCCGGGCAGCCCGACGGGCCTGTACCCGATCAACGGCACCTTCACCTCGGCCGAGGGCTACGCCGTGCGCGTGGTGCCGGGCCAGCTGCGCGTGAGCGGCCTGCCGCTCTTGCCTTCGGTGGACGTGGTGCGCGAGCCGCTGACCTCGTACCTGTACGACCGGAACATCGGCCAGGCGCCGATCTGCCTGGCCACGGGTCCGCTGGACGGCGACCGCGCGCAGCAGGGCGCCGACGTGCTGGCGCGCGAATGGTCGCGCGTGCGCTCGCGGCCCAACCTGCTGAGCTGCGTGAACACCGAGCGGCGCAACGGCTGTTCGGATTTCTGAGAAAGAAGTGTCAGCGCGGCGTGTGATCGCGGGCCGTGAGCACGAAGAGCTGTGCCATCAGGTCCGCGAGCAGGCGCAACTGCGGGTCGTCGGTGAGCGGGGCGTGGCGCCACGGCGCGACATGGGCCTCGAGGCCTTCGAGCGGGCCGGCGAAGAACAGGCGCCGCAACGCACCGCCGAGCACATCGTGCGCCGCCGATTCCGCAGGGCTGCCGAGGGTGCTGTCGGCATGGCTGCCGGATGCGGGCGTGGCGAGGAAGGGCGAGAGCACCACGCCTTGCAGGCGGCCGTCGCGCAGGAAGCTGCCCAGCGTCAGGTCGTAGGGTTGCAGTGGGCCGCTCGCGAGCGCCTCCTGCAGCAGTACGGGCAGCACGCGCAGGCCCTTCGGCGTGACGACGTAGGCGACCGCGCCCCAGTTGTAGAGCGTGCGTGCGTCGAGGAAGTCGATGCCCGACAGCGCGTGACGCGGCGCGCTACTTCCTTGCGGCGGCAGGCGCCGTTGCAGGCTGTGCCAGAGCGCGAGCAGGTGCTGTGTCGAAGTCACGGGCTGGCATTCGAGGAACGCGATGTCGCAGCCTTCGGCTTCCAGTTGCGCGAGCGCGCCGCTGCGCAGCACGGCCGGCAGGGCCTCGCTGAGTTGCGCGTCGTCTTCGAGCACCAGCAGCGACTCGTCGGGGTTCGCGCGGGTGAGGGCTTCGGCGTGCGAGAGGAAGCAGGCGCGCTCGCCCGGCGTGATCGCCGTGTTGCCTGGCGCGAGCGTCTGCGCTTCGATGGCGGCCAGGCGGTGCACCTGCGTCAGCCCGAGCCGCTGCAGCTGCGCGTCCATCGCGGCGCGGCGCTCGGTGCTTCGCTCGAGATTGATGTAGCAGCCTTGCATGGGCATCTCCGGTGCGTCATCGCTGAAGGAGCGATGCAGTGAACATCATGGCGTCGGACGGTCGAGAGGCTGACACGAACCGTCCGTGGCTCAGCGTCGTGCTGCCTTTCTACCGCAAGCTCGCCGAGTTCGAGCGCGTGCTGCCGATGAATGCGGGGTATTGGGCACGACCCGGCATCGAGGTCGTGCTCGCGCTCGACGAGCCCGGCGAGGAGGCGGGCGTGCTGGCGCTGGTCGAACGCTTTCCGCAGATCCGCTGGAAGGTGCTCGTCAACGACGTCGCGCATGCATGGCGCCCGCCGTGCAAGGCCATCAACGCCGGCGTGCGCCGCAGCGCGGGGCGCTTCGTGCTGGTCCATTCCCCCGAGTCCGCTTACGTGGGCGATGCGCCGGCCCTGCTGCTGCAGGCGGCGATGGGGCACGCGCACGGCGTCGCGGTCGGCCGCGTCGGCTTCGCGCGCTTCGACGAACTCACCGACACGCTCGACGCCGTCTTCGCGCGCCAGGTGCCGCCCGAGCTGCTGCTGCAGACCTTCTACGGCTCGCTGTGCTGCGCGCGCGAAGCCTTCGATGAGGTGCACGGCTACGACGAATCCTTCGAAGAATGGGGCGGCGACGACGACAACCTGCGCGTGCGCCTGGAAATGGCGGGCTGGCAGCTGCTGGCCTGTTCGGACGCGCACCTGCTGCACCTGTCGGCCGAGACGCGCACGGGCGGCGAGCAGTTCGACCGCGACCTCGACTGGATCAAATGCACGCCGCACGAGGCGCGCGCGGGCGATGCCGGCTGGGGCCGCGACTTCGGGCGCATCGCACGCGACGACAGCGCCCGCGCATGGCCCGCCGAAGCGCCGGCCTGGCCGGCCGCCGCACCGGTGGTGCCGATGGGCTCGCGCCGCCAGTGCGAGGTCTGCGCGCGCCTGCTGCACCACGAGCCCAGCGCCTTTCGTTGCCCGCGGTGCGCGCGCCCGCCGATCGCACAGCGTCTCACCTCGCGGCTGCGCATCGTCTGCGTGCTGCAGCTGCGCAACGAAGCGCGCTGTCTGCCGGGTTGCCTCGACCACCTGCGCGGCCATGTGGACGGCATCGTCGCGCTCGACGACGGCTCGACCGACGGCACCGCCGACATCCTGCGGCGCGAACCCATGTTGCTGGAGCTGCTGTCGAACCCGCCGCGCGACGACGGCACGCATGTGTGGCGCGAGAACGAGAACAAGCGCCGCCTGCTCGAGGCCGCGCGCCGCCACGGCGCGGGCTGGGTGCTGGTGTGCGATGCCGACGAGCGCTACGAGCAGCTGTTCCTGCGTCACCTGCACGCGACCGTCGATTCGCTGCCCGACCACCAGCTTGCGAGCCTGTCACTCGTGTCCTGCGAACTCTGGAATTCGCCCGACGCCTGGCGCAGCGACGGCCCGTGGGGGCGCAAGTCGCGCGCGCGGCTGTTCCGGTTGCCGCAGCAGATCTCGTTTGAATCGAGCTCGGAACTGCACGGCCCGTGGCTGCCCGACGACGCGCAGCGCCACGGCCCGATGTTCTACAGCCGCTACCGGCTCTACCACCTGAAGAGCATCCGTCACGCCGACCGCGTGGCGCGGCGCGACCTCTACACGCGGCTCGATCCGGCGCGGCAGTTCCAGGCCATCGGCTACGACTACCTCGCACAAGAAGGCCCGGGGCTGCAACTGATGCGCATCGAGCCCGACCGCGACTACGACCGCAACACCCTGCCGCCGGACTTGCAAGAGCCGGCTCAGCCGCTCAATCCCAACGTCCTCGCGAAGTCGCCGCGGTAAGTGCGCAGGCCCTGGTGCGACAGCCGCGAGCGCGTGTCGACGTGCACGCGCCCGCCGATCGATTGCCAGCGGCGGCAGAAGCCGTAGTCCTCGCTGAGGTAGCGCCCGTTGCCCGGTTCGGCGAACACGTCGAAGAAGCGGTAGTGCGGCCGCGCCGCGGCGACCGGGTCGTCCATGCGGTCGGGCGTGTAGCGCAGTTCGGGCAGCGCCTGCGCCATCTGCTCGAGCACGCGGCGCGCGATCAGCATGAAGCCGGTGGGCGCGTCCAGCACTTCGAGAAAACCGTCGGCGTCCACGCGCGCACCCGCGTCGTTCACGTTGACCGGAAATGCCGCATGCAGCGCCTCGAAGTCGGCGCGCGTGGTGCCGGCCGGCAGCGGCGCGCGCAGGCCGCCCTCGGGCCAGCCGTCGCTCTTGTGCGGGTACACGCCGGCCACCACGTCGCGCCCCGCGCCCAGCAGCCGCAGCGCGGCCTCGGGCTCGAAGCCGATGTCGGCGTCGATCCAGAACAGGTGCGTCCAGCGCGTGTCGGCCAGGAACTCGGCGGCCAGCCGATTGCGCGCGCGCGTGACGAGGCTGTCGCCGTCGAGAAACCGCGTCTGCATCGCGAAGCCGTGGGTCCACGCGAGGTTCACCAGGCCGAGCAGGCTGCGCGCGCACTCGGTGCCGACCGCGCCGCCGTGGCAGGGCGTGGCGACAAAGGGGCGGACGTCTTTCAGGTCGATGGCGGTGGGCATGCGGGGTCAGGCGCCGGGCGCGTGGCGCCGCGTGGTGAGCAGTGCGCGCAGCTTGGCCGGCGCCACCGGTTTGGTCAACAGCGTCACGCCGCCGTGGCGCAGCCGCTGCAGCACCTCGGGCCCGGTGGCGCCCGACACCAGCACGGCGAGCGCGCCGGGCTGCAGGCGGCGGGCGGCGTCGATCACTTCCACGCCGTCGGCATCGCCGGCCAGTTGCAGGTCGCACAGCACGGCGTCGTAGACGATGTCGCCGGTGCCCAGCCGCGCCAGCGCCTCGGCGCCGGTGGTGACGCATTCGACCTCGCAGCCCCATTGCGTGAGCAGCGCGTGCGTGCCGTCGAGGATGGCGGGGTCGTCGTCCACCACCAGGCAGCGCAGGCCCGCCAGCGGCGCCGGTGCCACCGGGGCGGGCTCGGGCGGCGCGACGTCGGCCTTGCGCGCGGGCGGCAGCGTGAACGCGAAGGTGCTGCCGGCCTGCAGCGCCGAGCGCACGGTGATGCGGGTGCCCAGCAAAGTGGCGATGCGCGCGCAGATCGCCAGGCCCAGGCCGAAGCCGCGGCGGCGGTCGCGCTCGGTGTTGGCCACCTGGTAGAACTCTTCGAAGATGCGGCCCTGGTGGATGGGCGCGATGCCCACGCCGTTGTCGCGCACCTCGATGCGCACGCCGGCCCGGCTGCGCCGCGCGGCCACCAGCACGGTGCCGCCCTCGGGCGCGTGGCGCAGCGCGTTGGCCACCAGGTTGCCGACGATGCGCTGCACCATCGCCGCGTCGCTGCGCACCGCCAGGCCGCGGTCGCGCCAGTGCAGCCGCACCTGCGCGGCGCTGGCGGCGGGGGCGTGCTGCGCGTCGAGCTGGTCGAACAGTGCGGCCAGCGAGACGCGCGTGATGGCGGGCGTGAGCACCTGCGCGTCCAGGCGCGAGATTTCCAGCAGGTCGTCCAGCAGCACGCCCATGAAGCCGGTGCTCTCCTGCAGCCGCAGCACGGCCGGGCGCTGGGCCTCGGTGGCGCTGGGCAGCAGGCCGTCGATGAACAGGCCCATCGCATGCAGCGGCTGGCGCAGGTCATGGCTCGCGGCGGCCAGGAAGCGCGCGCGCGACAGGGCGGCCTGCTCGGCCTCGGCCATGCGCTGCAGCGCGACGGCGGTGGCTTCGCGCACGCGCTCCTCGCTCACCTGGCGGTTGTATTGCAGGCGTTCGGCGAGGCGGTCGATGTCGTGCGCGAGCACGGCCAGCTCGTGCGTGCCGCGCGTGCCGCCTTCGACCACGTCGCAGCGCACCTCGAAGTGGCCGGCCTCCAGCGCCGCCACCGTGCGCGACACGCGCCGCAGCGGCCGCGCCACCGTGCGCGCCATGTGACGCACCGAAGCCCACGCCGCCAGCAGCGCGACCAGCGCGATGCCGATGCCGGCGATGAGCGAGCGGCTGCGCTCGTGCGTGTAGGCGGTGGTGTCGCGGAAGGTCTGCACCAGGCCGATGGGCGTGTCGCCCGCCGCGGTGGAGCCGGCCGGCGCGAAGGCGCTGGCGCGCGAGGCCTCGCGCAAGGTGACCGGCGCGCTGAACATGCGCAGCTGCGCGAGCGATTCGTTCTTGGGCCCGGCCGTGACGTACACGCCGGCGCTGTTGCTGATCTCCACGCGTGTCACCTGTCCACCGCGCAACGCCGCCGAGGCCACGTTCTGCAGCGCCGGCAGGTCGCCCGCGTACAGGCTCAAGTCGGACATGGCCGCCACCTGCCGGGCGACGGCCTGGCCTTCTGCGTCGAAGGCGGCTTCCAGCGTCTGCAGCCGGTTGTGCGTGAACCAGCCGGTGAGCGCCAGCGCCACCGCCGCGCAGGGCACGACGCCCAGGCGGAACAGGTCGCGCTGCAGGTTGCCGCGCACGACGAGCGAAGCGGCGGCCGGCGGGGGAGGGGGCGATGGCGATTCGGTCGCCGTGGCCGCTCCCGCCGCCGTCGGGCGGGACAGCGGGCCTGGAGGGACCGGCGTGGTGCTCATCGCGGGGCTGCGAGTCGTTCGGTGAGCTCCCGTTCCTCCGGCGGACGCAGGCCGAGCCCGCGTGCCACGGTCGCGTTGATCCGCACGGTGGCCGGCGTGGCCGCCTCCACCAGCGGGCTGTTGTTGCCGGTGCTGCCTGCGCTGGCCACCTTCTGTCCGAGCTGGCGCGCCTGTTGCGCGAGCTGGCCGGGCGTGGAGACCGCCGCCGCCAGGCCGCCCGAGCGCACCAGGCCTTCGCTGGCGCCGAACACCGGCAGGCCCGCGCCGGCGCCGGCATGCAGCACCGAGAGCGTGGCGGCCTGGCTGTCGCCGATGAGGTCGGGCAGCACCATGAGGGCGTCGCTGCGCGGCACCAGGGCGCGCAGCGCGGCGGCGAGCGAACGCGCGTCGGGCGCGATCTCGACCTGCAGGTCCCAGGCCGGATTGGCGTTCTGCGCGGCGCGCTGCAGCTCGCGCACCAGCGGCTCGGATTCGGGCGTGGCGATGACGCCCAGGCGGCGCTTCTGCGGCAGCACGGCGTTCACCAGCGCGAGCTGGTCGGCCATGGCCGGGTCGCGCAACAGCACGCCCACGCGCCGGTCGCCGCGCCGCAGGGCGGCGGGGCTGGCGGCCTTGAGGGTCTCGTAGTCGAGGCGGCTCAGCATGGCCAGCACCAACGGCTCGGCGCCGGGCCGCTCGAGGGCGGCGCGCGCGGCGGCGGTGCCCACCGCCACGGTGAGGCCCGCGTCGCTCGCGGTGCGCAGGCTGCGCGTGCGCACGCCGGTGTTGGCGGGCTCGGTGTCGGCGCTGGCCGGCTCCGCGGCCGGGGCGCCCGGTCCGATGCGCACGAGTTCGAACTTGCCGGAGGCCGACTGGCCGGTGCGCAATTGCTGCACGAACTCGGCCGACGCGGCCTGGTCGTCGCCGACGAGCACCGTCAGCGTGGCCGCCGATGCCACGCGCGGCGCGGCGGCCAGGCACAGCACGAGGCCGAAGGCCAGCAGCGCGTGGACAGCACGGTGCACTCTTCCGGAGAAAAGCGGAATGGGGAGGGTCACAGCGACGGACATGGACTGCTTTGTGCAGCGAGAGGCAATGGTCCAATGTAAGGACGCGCCCTGTTTCCCGCGATAAGGCGGAGGGCTTATGCCCGCATGCGCGAGGGCCTGCGCGTGTGAGGAAGATCACACCGCGGCGGCTGCTTGGTCTATGTCCGACGGACTACCCGGCGCCTACCGGGAAGGTACCGTGTCAGAGGCCCGCGGCCACCATCAGCGCGGCCGCGCGCTGCGCCTGGATCGCCTGGCGCAGCACACGCGGCGACACCGGCTTGTAGAGCACGGCGATGCCGGCGGCGGCCACTTCGCGCAGCCGGTCGGGCTTGGTCTCGCCGGTGACCAGCAGGCGCGCGGTGCCGGCGCCGATGCCGTTGGGGTGGCGCTCGAGCGCGGCGATCACATCGAGGCCGTTGTCGCCGCCTTGCAGCAGCAGGTCGCTCACCACCACGTCGGGCGGCGTGTCCCAGTGGTCGGCCAGCGCCAGCGCCTCGGCGCGCGTCTGCGCGGCCAGCACGGTGGCGCCCCAGTTGGACAGCACCACGCTCAGGCCTTCGAGGATCGTGCGTTCGTCGTCGATGACGAGGATGCGCAGGTCCGCCAGGCTGTCGCCGTTGCTCTCGTCGTCGGCGCTGGCCGCCGCGGGGGCCGGTGCCACCGGTGCCGGCAGCGCGGCGGGCGCGGCGCGCACCTGCACGCGCACGCAGGTGCCCTTGTTCAGGCGCGAGCTGAGCTCGACGCGCGTGTTCAGCAGCTCGGCCAGCCGCTGCACCGTGGCCAGCCCCAGGCCCATGCCGCGCGCGCCACCGGGCGCGTTGCTGCGGCTGGCCGGCTCGACCTGGTAGAACTCCTCGAACACCCGCGCCTGGTGGTGCGCGGCAATGCCCACGCCGGTGTCGACCACGTCGATGCGCACGCCCTTGCCACGGGCGCGCGCGCCGATCAGCACGCCGCCCTCGACCGTGTGGCGCAGCGAGTTCGACACCAGGTTGTTGAGGATGCGCGAGAGCATCACGTAGTCGCAGCGCACCCACAGCTCGGTCTTGCGCACCACCAGCCGCAGGCCCTGCTGCTCGGCCACGGGCCGGAAGTTGCGGCTGATCTCGTCGAACAGACGGTCGAGAGGAAAGTCGGCCCACTGCGGCTGCAGCACGCCGGCGTCGAGCTGCGACAGGTTCAGCAGCTCCGAGAACAGCCGGTCGAGCGAATCCACGCATTCGCGGATGTGGCCGATGCGCTGCAGCTTCACCGGGTCGGTCTCGCCGTTGGCCAGCCCGTCGGAGAACAGCGTGAGCGCATGCAGCGGCTGGCGCAGGTCGTGGCTGGCGGCGGCCAGCAGCCGCGTCTTGGCCTGGCTGGCCACCTCGAGCAGCTGGTTCTTGCGCGCCAGCTCGGCCGTGGCCTCGTTGATGCGGCTTTGCAGCAGCCGGTGGCTTTCGGCGAGCGCGCGTGCCGCCTGGTTGAAGCCGTGCTGCAGGTGGCGCACCTCGGAGGTGCCTTCGATCGCCACGCTGGCGGCCTCGCCCGCGCCGAGCCGGTCGACCGCCTCGCCCAGTGCGCGGATCGGCTCGCTGATGCGGCGCGCCGCCCACCAGCCCGCCAGCCCCACGCCCAGCAGGCTCATGGCCAGCACCAGCGCCACGTTGAGCCAGACCGAGCGGCGCGCGCTCTGCACCGCGTCCAGCCCGATCTCGACCATCACCTTGCCGTTGTGGCGGCCGTCGTCGCTGACGATCGGCACCACCACCTGCAGGCCCTCGCCGCGGCGGCGGTCGACGGTCTCGGAGTTGGCGACGATCTCGCCGTCTTCCGTCCAGATCTGCACCTGCTGCACGTGCGGCTGGTAGGTGCCGGTCTGCGCGGTGCGCGCCAGCGCGCGGCGGTCCATGCGTGCGAGCGGCGCCTGCGCCACCGTGGCCACCTGCAGCGCCACCGTCTGCGCGTTGGCGCGCATCAGCTCGGTGAGGTTGCCCAGGTGCTGGCGCGTGAGCACCGCAATGGCCACCAGCGTGGCCGCCGTGGCCGGCACCAGCGCCAGCAGGATCAGCTGCTGGGCGAAGGTGAGGCGGGCCAGCCCGCGCAGGAGGCGGAAGTTCCAGTTCATGAAGGCCTTGAACGCATGGGGCGCGAGCTTAGGGCCACGGCCCCGAACAGGGAAGACCGGAAAAACATCACGAGAAAGACTCGCATTTGGGATGTAATGGCGTCCGCGTCGCCCATGTTAGACCCCGCCGGCTCGCCGCGGGCCCCGTGTCTTCCGCTCCTTCCATGCACGCCTTCTTGCGTCGTTTCGGCAGTTTCCCCGGCACCGGCCGCCGTGCGGCCCTGGCGCTGGCCATGGGGCTTTTGCTGTTGCCGCTGCCGGCGGCGGCGCAGGCTGCGGCGCCCGCCGCGGATGCGCCGGTGCGCTTCGGCATCCTGCCGTTGGGCGGTGCCTTCGAGTCGCGCAGCGACTGGGACCCGCTGTTGGCCGAACTCAGCCGCGCCATCCAGCGGCCGGTGAGCGTGCTCTCGGTCAACTCGTACGAGGCGCTGGAGCAGGCCATCCAGCGCGGCGAAGTCGACATGGCGTTCCTGTCGGGAAAGATGGCGCTCGACGCCGTGAGCCAGAAGCGCATGAAGGTCGTGGCCCAGGTCGTGCGGCACGACGGCCTGCCCGGCTACCGCGGCCTGCTGCTCACGCGCAAGGCGCCGCCCTTCAACACGCTGAAAAACCTCGTCGACCAGCCCGAGCGCTGGCGGCTGGCGCGCGGCGAGCGGCAGTCGGTGTCGGGCTTCATCGTGCCGCAGCTGCAGTTCTTTCTGCCGAACCACATCGTCATGGAGACGCGCTTCCTGAGCGAGGTCGTCGGCACGCACCAGGCCAACGCGCTGGCCGTGGCCAACAACGAGGCCGACGTGGCGACCAACAACTCGGCCGACTTCGAGCGCTTCAAGCTGCGCTTTCCGGCCGAGGCGCAGCGGCTGCAGGTGCTGTGGGAGTCGGAGCTGATCCCGCACGCGCAGATCGTCGTGCGCCGCGAGTACCCGCCCGAACTGCGCCTGCGCGTGCAGGCCTTCCTGGTTGCCTACGGCCGCGGCAAGGGAGCGCGCGGCGACGCCGAGCGCGTGGTGCTCAAGTCGCTGCACGACCTGGCGGGCTTCGTGGCGGCCGACAACAGCTCGCTGCTGCCCGCCGCCAAGCTGGCCTATCAGCTCGCCATGCAGAACGCGAAGACCGCGCAGTGGGTCAACGATGCGGCGCGCCAGGCGCGGCTGCAGCGCCTGGAGAGCGGCTACGCCGAGCAGTTGGCTGTCTTGAAGGATGTGAGCCCTTGAACCGTCGCACGATGCTCGCGCTGGCCGTGTCGTCGCTGATGGCGCCATGGTCGGCGGGCGCGCAGCCCGCGCCAACGCCCTCCGCGAAGGGGCCGCTGGTGATCAAGGAGGTGCGCTTCGGCGTGCTGCCGCTGGGCGGCACCGTCGAGTCGCGCGCGTTGTGGACGCCGCTCATGGCTGACATGAGCCGTGCGCTGGGCCTGCCCGTCAGCGCGTATTCGGTGCCGTCGTACGAAGAGCTCGACCGCGCCATCGGCCGCGACGAGATCGACATGGCCTTTCTCTCGGCCAAGATGGCGCTCGACGCCGTCATGCAGCGGCGCATGAAAGTGGTGGCGCAGATCGCGCGGCGCGACGGCATGCCCGAGCACCGCGCCGTGCTGCTCGCGCGCAAGACCGGGCCGCTCAACACGCTCGAAGGCCTGCTGGCCCAGCCCGAGCGCTGGCGGCTCGCGCGCGGCGACAGCCGCTCGGTCACCGGCTTCATCGTGCCGCAGAGCCAGCTCTTCCTGCCGAACCAGATCGAGATGGAAACCCGCTTTCGCAGCGAGTTCGTCGGCACCCACCAGGCCACCGCGCTGGCCGTGGCCAACGGCGACGCCGACGTGGCCACCAACAACACCACCGACTTCGAGCGCTTCCGCCAGCAGTTCCCGGTCGAGGCCGCACGGCTGCAGGTGATCTGGGAGTCCGAACCACCGCCCGGCGCGCCGATGGTGGTGCGCCGCGACTACCCGCCGGAGTTCCAGGCGAAGCTGCAGGCCTTCCTCGTCGGCTACGGCAAGGGCAAGGGCCCACGGGCCGACGCCGAGCGCGAGGTGCTGAAGAACCTGCGCGCGGCGTACGGCTACGTCGCGGCGGACGACAGCGCGTTGCTGCCGGAGGCCAAGCTGGAATACCAGCTGGGGCGCCAGCGCGCGTTGTCGGCGGCGTGGGTCAACGATGCGGCGCGGGAGCAGCGGCTGCAGCGCATCGAGAAGGCGTATGCGGCGCAGGTGGAGGCGCTGAAGGCGTCGAGCGCTTCCCGCTGAGGCACGGCCCGCGCAGGCCGTGCCCATGACAAATCACGCGCTTTGCGCGGGTATCTGAAGCCACGTCGCGGCGGGCGACCATTGTTGTCAATGCAAACGCGTGGTGGCTTCCACACTGCGCGACCTCTTTCCGGGTGAAGGCTGTTGTCGTCGAAGGCGTTCTTGCGAACGGCTTTGTGCGGTGTGCGTTGCGCGTCGGAGAGAGGACGGGGCGAGAGCCCGCATCCGACAACAACGATCTCTATCGGGAAGGCAGTCACGCAATGAAGACCTACAAGATATTCAAGGACCCCCTCGGCAGTGTGCAGGCCATCAAGGACGGCTGGAGCTGGCCGGGGTTTTTCTTCGGGGCGTTCTGGGCCCTGTTCCATCGCATGTGGTGGGTGGGGCTGGGCCTTATGGGCTTGGCGATGCTCATCATCCTTGGAGAAGACACCATCGGAACGGCGGTCGCGGACGGGTTGCTCAACGTGCTTTCTGTCATCGTGTCAGTGGGGTTCGGTATGGGTGGGAACGCCTTGCGCGTGGGACAACAGATTCGCAGGGGCTATGAGGAGATCGCGGTGGTGCAAGCCGCCAATGTGGAGATGGCGCTGATTCAGGGGCATGCGGCAGCGGCAGCGGCAGCGAAGCCCGGGACGCTCTGAGAAAAATCCCACGCACGGTGAGAGAGGTGCGTGGAGTTTGACCATTGTTATCAGTGTGATCGCGAGGCGACTCGCAAACTGCGCGACCTGTTTTCCTCCCAAGGAAGTCGTCGATGCCGC